>DCVC01000384.1 GCA_002328625.1 Bacteroidales bacterium UBA2198 | reverse complement strand
TCCGCGCATAGGTTTGGCTTCGCCTGTTGAGAAAGGAGGGAAATTATAATGAAGAGTGAACTTCTCTGTTCCCTTATTCAGAACGTCATCGATTATCTTTTCGTCCAGTTTTGTGCCAAGCGTTACTGTTGTGAGCGACTGGGTTTCCCCTCTGGTAAATAACGCTGAACCATGAGTCGCGGGCAGTGGATCAATTTCACAAATTATCTGCCGGATTTCATCCGGTTTCCGGCCGTCAAGGCGTATATTCTCATCAAGAACCAGTCTCCTTGCAGCCTCTTTATGAACCTCTTGGTAATATCTTTTTGCAAGCGTTTCATCTACAGCATCCTCTTCGGTGAATTGTGAAAGAAATCCGCTTATAACTTCCTCAAATGCTTCTTCCCTTTTATGTTTATCAGCCGTCAGGCTCTTGGCCACGCGGTAACATTTATCATAAGTCTCTTCCCATATCCTTTTTTTCAGAATTTCATCATCCTCCTCGTGACTGTATTCCCTCTTGCTGACAGCTCCCAATTCTTCCGCAAATTCCAGCTGAGCCCTGCACTGGACTTTAATTGACTCATGAGCAATACGGAGTGCTTCAATCATCTCTGCTTCAGAAACTTCTTTCATTTCTCCCTCGACCATAAGAATATTATCGGAGGTACCACCCACCATCAGGTCGATATCAGCCTCCTTAAGCTGTGTAGCAGTGGGGTTGATAATAAAACTCTTATCCACTCTTGCAATCCTGACCTCCGACATAGGGCCGTTGAAAGGGATGTCAGATATTGTAAGGGCAGCNNAGTATTTCATAATCCGACGGGCGTGATTCTCTTTTCAGGAATCCTCCCGGGAAACGTCCTGATGATGCATATTTTTCCTTGTATTCCACTGAGAGGGGCATGAAGTCAGTATCCTCTTTCGCCTCTTTTGCTGCCACTACCGTTGCCAGAAGCATGGTCTTACCCATTTTCAGAAGGACCGAACCGTCAGCCTGCCTGGCCAATTTGCCTGTTTCAAGGGTTACTGTTCTCCCGTCGCCGAGATCAATATTTTTCTCTTTTATTTTAAACATTTTATTATGATTTTTTGAATGCTGAAATTACACATTAAATTAAAACAATAACAAAAAAGGCAATTCAGAATTGCCTTTTCCTTATTTGCGTAATCTCAATGCTCTTATGATTTCTCGATACCGCTCGATATCTTTGATTTTCAGGTAATCCAAAAGTTTTCTTCTTCTCCCGACAAGCTTTATGAGAGCCCTCTGGGTGCTGAAGTCCTTTTTATTCTTTTTAAGATGTTCGGTGAGATGAGATATCCTGTATGAAAATAATGCGATCTGGCCTTCTGCTGTTCCGGTATCGATCTCCGACGTCCCAAATGTTTTGAAAAACTCCTGCTTCTTTTCAGTAGTTATGTACATATCCTTTACCAATATATTATTTATCCAAATATAAACTGAGTCTCCAATTTTGGAACGCAAAAATAAGGCTTTTTTATGTAAATAATCAAACAATTGAAAAAAATTTTAAACGTCCTGCAATAATTTCTATAAATTTCAACGGAATATCGATTCGTATTATTGTTTACATCTACTTTAAAGACGTAAAAATAGGAGCTAAAGTTGCGTGGAAAAGGTGTATAATTCAACATTTTATCAACAATTATCAACAGTTTATCAAATGAGTATCTCCTCCTGATTTTTTAAAATCCTGCCGGTGCTGATAAGTTTAATGCCGATCCTGCAATCAAGACACCTTCTTTTTCTGCAATATTCATTTCGCAGCTGTATCAGTGCTTGTGTGTAAAACGCTGATTCATAATTTATCCCTGATGTTTTCCATTCATTTATTATTGAGTTCTCCTCCGGATGGATATTTTCAAGAAGACACAGAGCTCTTTCGCAAATCTCATTTTGACCTCTGAACTTACCATAAGCAAAGATTACAGGTATTACCGCATTAATCAGGAAGATCTCCATAGCCTGTGAGCCGGTGTTTTTTTGGATCTTCCTGCTTTTTTTCCCGAAAACGTAATGATCATTCCAATAGTCTGAAGCCGATACACCGAACATCTCTTTAAGTTGTTTTAAATCGCCGGCCTCGAGTGTTCTGGAGAAGAGACCACCTGCAACAGAAAGCATCGCAGATAGTTGAGATATCCTTATAGTCGGGAAATTAACAGGCCTGAGACGGCAGAATTTCCATATCCAGCCATGCATAGGCTGAAGCGAGTACTTTGAAGACAGTACTCTGAATTCTTTTATCAGATCCCTGTAATATCTGTCAGAAAGTGCTTCTTTAAAAAGACCTTCATCAAGCAGACCGGCAGTACCAAAGAGCAGCGATTCAATCTGGAACCGGTTATCGGCATGTTTCCTTATTATCTTGAAAGGCAGTGCATTGGCAAGCATCTCAAAGGGCTCGGTATTTACCCTGAATCCAAAATAACGGGTCAATACCCGGTAAAAGGTTTCTTCCCAGTCATTACCTGTACCTGAAAAAACATCCAGTACTGATGTCGACTTTTCCATCAGTCGCTCCACAACAAGTGCATTAAGCCAATGCCTGACAATAAAATTATCGAGTTCCCGTATATCGTCCTGACAGGCAATTATGTATGGGTTATTAACCAGGTTAAGGTATTTGTCATAAAGTGAGTTGTTAAATTGCAACTCTACCGTGGGTATTTCTTCTCCCCTGGCATTATAAACTTTTTTATCATCTGTGGCAACAACATGAAGGATCACATTAGTAAAGGCAGGGTCAGTATTATGTCCATGGCTGTCAAAGTGCGACGACCGTATGTGTATTTCGACATTTCCTGCCCATTCGGTGCCCGCCATTAATATCCTTGCATTGAAAAAATCAGGTCCCGAATCGCGATTATATTCACCAGGATGCAAAACAATTATTTTATTGCCATCACTATCATAAAGACTCTCTTTATCATAAAGGCAATACTTCCATAAATAATGGAGGAATTCTTCTTTCATAACAGCACGAGTTTAACTTTAAGCAGCAATTAGATAAAGATACGAAAAAGTTGCTGAAAATGCAAATTTTGNNCGTTGAGTGGCTCCGCAACGAAATCACGCTTTGCGGGAACTGCACGGCTGTAAGCCTTCGCTATAGCTACGGCTCACAAAGCACGACTGCACAACAATCATATAAGGCTTCTGTCAGATAGGTATTTCTCCATCTCTTTGCCTATCCCTTCTGCGATTCCGGCAGCTGTTTTATCGAAGTTTTTCGAATTATCGGCAAATATTATGGCCCGTGATGAATTAACCAGCAGTCCGCAACGGTTAGTCATACCAAATTTAGCTACCTCTTCCAGACTTCCTCCCTGGGCCCCGATTCCAGGGACAAGCAGAAAATGCTCCGGAACAAGTTTGCGTATGTCTTTAAGCATTTCCGCACGGGTTGCTCCGACAACATACATCATATTATTGATGTTTCCCCATTTTTGAGAGACTGTCAGTACTCTTTCAAACAGTTTTATACCATCTTCGTTGTGATACTGAAAATCGCCTGCGCCCTTATTGGACGTTAGAGCCAGAAGGGCAATCCATTTACCCTCATATGAGAGGAAAGGAATAACTGAATCCTCTCCCATATAAGGAGCAACAGTGATGGCGTCAAAAACCATATTCTCGAGGAAAGCCCTTGCATACATCTTTGATGTATTGCCAATATCACCTCTTTTTGCATCAGCAATGACAAAAACACCGGGATATTTCTTTTTAATATATTTTAATGTAGTTTCAAGCGAAATCCACCCCCTGGTTCCGTAACATTCATAAAAGGCAACATTTGGTTTGTAAGCAACAGCATATTGCTGGGTTGCATCAATAATCCTTTTATTGAACTCAAACACAGGATCCTTATATTTTAAAAGGAAGGAAGGGATTTTTTCAAGCTCTGAGTCAAGACCCACGCAAAGAAATGACCGTTTGTCAACTATGTTTTTGAAAAGTTCTGAGTGATTCATAGCCTGTACTTTTCAGATATTGTTTTCTTCAAGACGCTCAGCATTTTCCGCCATCTGAAGTTTATCGATCACCTCCTGAATATTTCCATCCAGAATAGAAGGAAGATTATACATTGTCAGGTTTATCCTGTGGTCAGTCATGCGTCCCTGGGGATAATTATATGTCCTGATTTTTGCCGATCGGTCACCTGTGGAAACCATGGTTTTTCTTTTACGTGAAACATCATCCAGATACTTCTGGTATTCAAGGTTATATAGCCTGGTTCTGAGTTCTTTAAGCGCCTTGTCATAATTCTTCAGCTGCGATTTTTCATCCTGGCATGTAACAACTATCCCGGTCGGAACATGGGTCAGACGCACTGCCGAATAGGTGGTATTTACTGATTGCCCTCCCGGTCCTGAAGAGCAGTATGTATCCTTTCGAATATCTTCACTCCTGATTTCAACATCAAATTCATCGGCTTCCGGGAGCACGACAACAGAGGCAGCTGATGTATGAATACGGCCCTGTGTTTCAGTTTGTGGTACTCTCTGCACCCTGTGCACACCCGACTCATATTTCAATATACCATAAACACCTTCACCTGATACACTTAAAACAATCTCCTTGTATCCTCCTGCTGTCCCTTCAGTATATCTGTTTATCTCTGATTTCCAACCTTTTTGCTCGAAGAATTTGCTGTACATCCTGAAAAGATCCCCTGCAAAGATGCTTGCTTCGTCCCCTCCTGTTCCCGCCCTGATCTCCATCACAGCATTTTTTTCATCTTCGGGATCAACAGGAATAAGCAACAGCTTGATTATCTCCTCCATCTCCGGAAGGTTTTCATTAAGCTGTTCGAGCTCGGCTTTGGCCATTTCTCTCATCTCTTCATCTTTTTCAGTGGCAAGCAGCTCTTTGGTGCTGGAGATATTTGTCAGAGTCAGTTTATATTTTTCGTAGGCCTCAATAATCGGCTTGAGATCTTTATATTCCCTGTTAAGCTTAACATATTTATCCATATCCGAAAGAACATCAGGCTGTGTGAGCAGTTTCCCTACCTCAATAAAACGAGTCTTCACACCCTCAAGCTTCTCAAGTATCATGTTGTTTGTCATAACCGGATTGAATTTCAGGGTGCGAAATTAATAAAAAAGATGCAATAGTGCAACAGGGCAAAGGGTGGAAGGTTTAAGGGTTTAAGGGTTTAAGGGTTTCAGGGTTTAAAGGTTTAGAGGTTTAGAGGTTTAGAGGTTTAAAGGTTTAGAGGTTTAAAGGTTTAAAGGTTTAAAGGTTTAGAGGTTTAAAGGATGAAGGGTATTTTGGGGAATCTCTGTTTTTCCTTTGTGAAAATCAGCGTAGTATAATTTGTATATCAGTATTTAAATTCTCCATAATCGGAGATGATTGTAAGTTGTTTATTATCTGATGCTTCACATTGTCCAATTATCCTTGCTCCGAGGTTGAAACTTGCAGCGATTGATATTATCTTTTCAGCATTTGCAGGGGCACAATAGATCTCAAATCTGTGACCCATATTAAATACTTTGTACATTTCCTTCCAGCTGCTTGCTGATTGGTTCTGAATTAACATAAAGAGTGGAGGTACGGGAAAGAGGTTGTCTTTAATAATATGAAGATTTTCAACGAAATGAAGGATTTTTGTCTGCCCTCCTCCGGTACAGTGAACCATGCCATGGATCTGTGCTCTCATTGTTTCAAGTACCTTTTTAATTACAGGCGAATATGTCCTTGTCGGAGAGAGTACCAATCTGCCGGCATTGATTTTAAAATCCTCAACCTTATCAGTCAGTGCATATTTGCCTGAATAGAACAGATCATCATCAAGTGACGTGTCGTAGCTTTCCGGATATTTCGAAGCAAGATATTTTGCAAAAACATCGTGCCGCGCTGAAGTCAGCCCGTTACTGCCAATCCCGCTGTTGTATTCATCTTCGTAGCTCGTCTGTCCATGCGAAGCAAGACCTACGATAACATCACCGGCTCTTATGTTGTGATTTGAAATGATATCTTTGCGTTTCATCCGGGCAGTAACTGTGGAATCAACAATAATGGTCCTCACCAGATCGCCTAAATCTGCTGTTTCTCCGCCGGTGGAATAAATTCCGATCCCCAGATTCCTGAGTTTTTCCAGAAATTCTTCGGTGCCGTTTATCAATGCTGAGATAACTTCTCCGGGAATGAGTTTCTTATTGCGACCTATAGTTGATGAGAGCAGAATATTGTCATAAGCCCCGACACAAAGAAGATCGTCCAGGTTCATGACTATCGCATCCTGTGCTATTCCTTTCCACACTGACAAATCACCTGTTTCTTTCCAGAAAATATAAGCCAGTGATGATTTTGTCCCGGCCCCGTCGGAATGCATTATATTGCAGTAGTCAGGATCACCGCCTAAAAGGTCAGGGACAATCCTGCAGAAAGCTTTGGAGTATAATCCCTTATCAATGTTCTTTATTGCAGCATGTACATCCTTCTTTGAAGATGAGACTCCGCGTTTGCTGTATTTTGACTCCGTGGACATTATTTATCAGAGACCCATTCGATAGATTGTTTAAGCAGCTTCCTGTAATTGGGATTTTCGAATGTCGGGACATCATGACCACTCTGAAGAACCACTATCCGGGCTTTGCCATATTTTTTTGTCCATCCTATTACCGGAGTGCTTGTGGGTTCATCGGTGGTAAGCAAAGGTGTAGAGCCGGCCTGAACATAGTAACCTTTATAGGTCTCATCAAAGATTTCGAAATCCTTAATACCTTTTGTTACAGGATGTTCTGGATCGGCGATCCTGACTTTAAAATGCAGATCGTGGATGTAAGAAGATGCAGGGTACTCTTTGCCGTCTATTGTAGCCGGTTTATGGAAATATTTTCCTCCTATAATATTCCAGTACTCCGGCCAGTCATCAAAGGCGCATATACTGTGATGTAGCGCTACAACAGGTTTCCCCTCTCCGATGCATTCAGAAAACATTTTTTTCTGGTCGTCTGTGATTTCCTGCCACATGTGATAAAACACAAGTACGTCGTATTTATCTCTGTTTTCCGGCAGAAACATGTCATATGCGCCCGGAAATTCGGTAACCTGATAAGCGATACCGGGTCCAAGGCTTGCCAGCATTTCATTGAATTCTTTCGCTTTATACCCGTGACCACCGGTTATAACAAGTATGCGGACGGGGTTTGCAGGTGCTGTAAATACTGAAAACATTAAAAATATTGCAAAAAGAAAAATCAGATTTAATATTTTGTTTTTCATGGCAGGTGTCTATTTTTTGGGCGACACATAATCTGTTCTCAGCACTCTGAACTCTGTCCGTCTGTTTATCTGGTGGGCTATCTCCTTCTGTTCCTCATTTGGCAGTGTATTAATATACTGTTCAGTCAGAACGGTCCCTGTTTTAAGGAATTGATACTGGCTTGTTATTAAATCATCCACGACTTTTGGAGTCGATTCGCCATAACCCCTTGGTGATAACCTTTCCGGTTCAATTTCTTTCTGGATAAGATACTGAACAACCGACTGCGCTCTTTTCTGCGAGAGATCAAGGTTATATTCTTCAGTATCACGCGAGTCGGTGTGCGACATAAGTTCAATAGTGACATCCGGATTATCAGTGAGAGTTTCTACCAGCTTGTCAAGCGACACCATTGATTCGGGTCTCAGATCCCATTTCCCAAAGTCGTAAAAGATGTTGGGCAGTTCAATGGGATTATCGATTGGTGTCAGAAGAAGTGAAACCATGAAATCACGGCTCTTTTCCTGTCCTTTTGTAGTTTCTCTTTCTTTTCCGTTAAGATACCCTCTTTTTGACGCCAGGAATATATAGTCCACATTTGGTTTAAGTGCAAATCTGAAATCACCGCTGGCTCCTGTTTCTGCCTGGAGATTTGATCCGTCGCTTGCTATTAGCTGGACAACTGAACCCTGTATCGGGCTTCCTGTCTTCTCGTCTTTAACCAGACCGGTAATGTTGAACCTTAATGGAGGCAGTTCGAAAGAATAAAGATCATCATTTCCTCTTCCTTTTCTGCTTGAACTGTAAATACCTCTTTCATTCCCTGTCTCGAAGATGATTCCGAAATCATCAGCAGAACTGTTAATAGGAGACTTCATATTCTGAACTATCCATGATCCGTCAGGCTGGGGAGTTGCCTTGAAGATATCAAGTCCTCCCATTCCGATATGACCGTCGGAGGCAAAATAAAGGGTACCGTCGTCCCTTATATAAGGAAAGAGCTCATCGCCGCCAGTATTTATTTCAGGGCCCAGATTTCGAGGTGCTGACCATAATCCTCCTGATTTTGTAACCACATAGATGTCTTTCGATCCAAAACCACCTGCAATATCTGAAACGAAGTAAAGACTTGATCCGTCAGGTGATATGGCAGGATGAGCTGCCACAACAGTATCAGGCAGAATACCCAGATTCTCGGGTTTGTTCCAGCTATCACCAGATCTTTTTGAATACATTATTATGCAGCCCTTCTTTTCGCGTTTGCCGGCTTCACACCTGGTGAAATACAGCTCTTTATAATCACTTGATAAAGATGGTGTTCCTTCTTCAAACTCACTGTTTATATTGCCAACTGCAACAGGTGTGCTCCATTTTGATTTCTTGTCAAGGCGGCTTTCAAAAATATCTGTAAAACCCTGTCCTGTTGCTCCATGCGTTTTATTTCCCCTGGCATCACCACGTGAAGATGTAAAAAAAACTACTCCGAAATCATCTCTGGCATAAGCCGGGCTGAAATCAGATTCTTTAGAATTCAGATCGCGTAATTCTTCCACCCTGTAAGCTTCCGGATTACGCTGCCACTCCAGAGCAAGCTCGCATGCCCTTATCTCCTGATCGGCCTTTGGATCTGCAGGAGCTACCTGCTTGTATTTTCGCATCTCTTCTATCGCCTGTGTGTATTTCCCGTTTTTCTTAAGCGACAAAGCAAGCCAGTATTGGGCTTCCGGCTTTGAAAACGATGATCTTGTTGCTAACCTGTACCAGGTTTCTGAGTTTCGGGGATCGTTCGTCAGACGGTAACATTCCGCGATCATAAATACAAGCTCCGCCCTTGCAGATTTATCTGTTTTTTTTGTTTTTGAATATGCGTCTTTAAACAGATCTATAGCATCGAAATATTCTCCTGCACTGAAAGAAGAATAAGCTCTCTCTGCTTTGCGCTTCTGCGCTGCAGCTTCCAGGGAAAAAATAACAGTAAACATTATGATGAGCCATACAAATCTTTTCATAATTAAGCTTTCCGTTTGATCGTAAAAGTAATCAATTTAAGGATAGTTGATATAAAGGATTAACGATACCGTGATACAAATATTATAAAAAAACAAGGACTGTCATTTAAAACAGCCCTTGCATTAACGCTGAAAAAAACTCACCAGTCAACCTATCTTGTGAAAAGCAGTTCTCTGTATTTTGGCAGTGGCCAGATTTCATTATCTACGATGAGTTCAAGCTTATCAATATGAACACGGATTTGATCGAGATAAGGCTTTACATTTTTCTCATAAGCTATTGCTTTAGAAAAGGAATCCTCAATCACATTTGCTTTTCTTCGTTCATCAATCATTTTGCCGACGAGCGTCTTTATCATATTGATACGTTCTGATATAGTAACAATCATCTCTTTATGTGATCCTGCAAGATTTTCGTATTCCGATTCATTAAATACTTCCTTTAATCCTTTTACATTTTCGATGAGAGAAGTCATGTAACGGATGCATGTTGGAACTATGTGATTAATTGCAAGATCGCCCAGCACCCTGGCTTCAATCTGTACCTTTTTTGTGAATTTTTCATATTCAACTTCAACGCGGCCCTCAAGTTCTTTCCCGGTAAAGATCCCCGATCCGATGAGTACCTTTTTTGAATCCTCCGAGAGGTAACATTTTATCGATTCCGGGACACTGGCAATATTACAAAGCCCTCTTTTTGCTGCTTCCTTGTGCCACTCCTTGCTGTAATTGTCCCCTTCAAACAGTACTCCCTGACAATTGATTATATACTTTTTCAGAACCTGGAAGATCGCTTCATCTTTGTTTCTTCCCTTCTTAATAATTTGTTCAACTTCATTCCTGAATTTTGTAAGCTGGTAAGCCAGTGCTGTATTAAGAACAATCATTGAGGCGCTGCAGTTGGCAGATGATCCCACAGCCCTGAATTCGAACCTGTTTCCAGTAAATGCAAACGGTGAGGTACGGTTACGGTCAGTGTTGTCAAGCAGGATCTCGGGGATTTTACCTATTCCAAGCTTTAGTTCAGTCTTCTGAGCCGGTGTCATCTTCTTTTCAGGTACTTTGCTTACGATTTCCTCAAGCATATTGGTAAGATAATCACCAAGAAAGACTGATATTATAGCCGGAGGTGCTTCATGCCCCCCAAGCCGGTACGAATTTGATTCATTCATGACCGAAGCTCTTATAAGTTCGTTACTGTCGTTAACAGCTTTAATAACATTCACAAGAAATGTAAGGAATTGCAAATTTGATTTGGGATTCCTGCCGGGAGATAAAAGATTTACTCCTGTGTTGGTTGCCAACGACCAGTTATTATGCTTACCTGATCCATTAATCCCGGCGAAAGGCTTTTCATGAAACAAAACCCTGAACTTGTGTTTTCGGGCGATACGTTTCATAATATCCATAAGAAGCTGGTTGTGATCCACAGCAAGGTTAACCTCCTCATAAATCGGGGCACATTCAAACTGATTAGGAGCCACTTCATTATGGCGGGTTTTAACCGGAATGCCAAGTTTATATGCTTCAGTTTCGAAGTCTTTGATAAAGCACATTACCCTTTCGGGTATTGAACCAAAATAATGATCGGCAAGCTGCTGATCCTTTGATGACTGATGTCCCATTAGGGTCCTGTCGGCAAGCATAATGTCGGGACGTGCATAATAGAGAGCTTCATCAATCAGAAAATATTCCTGTTCTATTCCCAGAGTGGAATATACTTTTTTAACATCCTTATCAAAATACTGGCACACCTCAACGGCTGCCCTGTCGAGTGCAGAGAGAGCTTTAAGAAGAGGCGCTTTATAATCGAGAGCCTCTCCTGTATATGAAACAAAGATTGTCGGGATACAAAGGGTTGTACCAACAATAAAGACCGGAGATGAAACATCCCAGGCAGTATACCCTCTGGCTTCAAAAGTGTTTCTTATCCCGCCGCTGGGAAAACTTGATGCATCCGGTTCAGACTGAACAAGTACTTCACCTGAAAAATTCTCCACTAAATGCCCTTTATCGCCGATCTCAATGAAACCATCATGTTTCTCGGCTGTTCCATCGGTCAATGGATGAAACCAGTGAGTAAAATGAGTCGCACCTTTCTCAAGGGCCCAGGCTTTTAACCCTATTGCTACCTGATTTGCTTCATCCCTGGTCAGAGATTTTCCCTCTTCTATCGCATGCTTTACTACATTATATGCCTCTTTGGACAAATAATGTTCCATCTTGTGCAGGTCAAAAACATTCATTCCAAAATACTTGGAAATATTCTTTGAGGGAGGTTCATTTATTACAGGTTCTCTGTTGAACAATTCCCGTAATGCACTAAATCTTAGTTCTGCCATATCTTTATTTTTTCGGCAAAAATATACATTTTTCTGAATACACCCCCTTTTATTGCATCTTTTTTTCTTTTTTTTACTATTTTTTTTAACAATACCCCCTACATTATTAATAGCCCTTCCATCAAATTAGTATGTTTTTATTAAATTACCCTCTTCTGATTTTAGTATCAAACTGGCAGATCCTTTAATTTATAACACTGAAGAACAGGGGTAAGATTTTACCTCCTTTTTTCGGAAATTTGTTATATTTGTCGCCTGTATTTGAAAAAAGGTATATTCTATAAATTAAAAACCAGTTGTAAATGTCAGCACTTCAATTCTTAAGGGAAAAAGCCGGAGTATTGGTTGCAGGAGTCATAGGGCTTTCGCTTTTCTTGTTTGTTGTGAGCGATTTTTTTGGAAGCGGCAGAGGGCAGAGGGCTCAGGCCAGGAAATATTATGAGATTGGCAGTATTGGCGATCAGGTCGTATCATATCAGGATTATGAGCAGAAAGTCCAGAACCTGTTTGAGATTTATAAATTATCAGGGAATACAAATCTTGATGAAGCAACAACCGAATCATTGAGGGAGCAGGTATGGCAGCAACTGGTCAGGGAAAAAATTCTGGAAAACCAATATAAGGCTCTTGGGATCGGTGTCAGTACCGAGGAAGTCGATGAGCTTGTTCTGGGAAATAATCCTCATCCTATTGTATTGCAATTGTTTACGGATCAGCAGACAGGGATGTTTAATAAATCATTTCTTGTTAATTTTCTTAAGCAGACCGAATTTGATGANNCTCGTTCTGAGATAGAGTCATATTATTCAAAACGTAAAGAAAACTATAAAAGAAATCCTCTCAGGGACATTGAATATGTTACTTTCGATATTGTGCCTTCAGAAGATGATATCAAAGAGACTGAAAAATGGATAGAGAGAACCAAAACGGAATTTGCAGAAGCTTCTGATCCTGTTCAATTCATAAACCTTACATCCGATTCCCGTCACGCAGGATATTTCATGCCTATAAGCAAGGTACCTGATATGTTGGCGGACTTCGTAAGAAAAGAGGACATGAACACAATTTTTGGTCCGTATAATGAGGATGGGACATATAAGGTTGCCAGACTGATTGCAGTTGCTGACAGACCAGACTCGGTCCAGGTCCGCCATATTCTGATCACACCTGCCAGATCAGGAAGTCTTGAAAAGGCAAAACAACAGGCTGACAGTCTTATCAAACTGATCAGGACAGGGACATCATTTGCTATTCTGGCGATGACCAATTCTGATGACCAGGGATCGGCCCGCATGGGAGGTGACCTTGGCTGGTTTACAGAAGGAACCATGATTTTACCATTTAATAATGCATGCTTTACAGCTAAAAAGGGAGATATTTTAACCGTTGAAACAACATTTGGGGTTCATATAATTGAAATCCAGGCACAATCAAAGAATTCAAGAAAATATAATATAGGTATAATTGACAGGAAGATCATAGCCGGCCAGGCCACAAACCAGAGGATCTACAGTGAAGCAAGCCAGTTTGCAGGAAACAACAACACCTACGAAAAATTCAATAAGGCAATTGCTGAAAAGGGACTCAACAAGAGGATAGCAAATGATATATCACCCCGGCAGAAAACGTTACCGGGGCTTGATTATCCCAGAGCATTGATTATTGCTCTATTCCAGGCTGAAAGTGGTAAAATAATCCTTGATAACAGTCAGCAGGCTGTTTTTGACCTGGGTGACAAATACGTTGTGGCATATTGCACTAAAGTGCAGCAGGAAGGAGTTGCTCCGTTGAAAGATGTTGAGAATGACATCAGATTCAACCTGTTAAGGGACAAAAAAGCTGAAATCATATCTGCTGAATTCGTAAGGAACAATGAGACTGGTAAGACTCTTGATGATATTGCCAGGACCATGGGTCTTACTGTTCAGGAGGCTTCTCAGGTCAATTTCAGGTCGTATTCCGTACCTGGTGCCGGAGCCGAACCTGCTCTCATTGCTGCAGCTTCGGCTGCCAGTGAAGGTATTGTCGCAGGACCAGTAAAAGGTTCCAATGGCGTCTATATGATTACTGTCAATAATGCTGTAAATACCGACAATGAAGACCTTGATTTATTGAAAGAGAGGCTGAAAACAACTTTCCAGATGAGAGGGAATTATGAGGCCTACGAAGCTTTGCGTAAAAGTGCAAATATTATAGACAAAAGGTACAAGTTCTATTAACAAAGGGTTCGTTATAACCTGAACCTTTCAAGAATTGAATCATCATTCAGCTCTTTCGACAATGCCCTGATAAAATCAGGCGGTGTTTTGTAAATATCAAGGATTAAAAGTCCGTCGAGGCAATCATTGAATTTCGGGTCAATATTGAACCCGATAATTTTACCATTTATCTCCAGGTATTTTCTGAGCAGCACTGGTATCCTGTAACCCGGCTCAATATCAACAATTATTTTTTCTATTTTGCTTATATCGCTGTCGGAGATCTCAACAAATAATTTCCTGTCAGTTATTTTATCAGGTTTAATAATAAATCTTTTTCGGGGAATGATAAACCGCGCTTTATCTGAATCATAAAAATAAGTTCTTACAAATTCCACGATCAGGTTTTTTGAAAATTTCGAAAACTCGCTACTCATGCTTACAGGTCCAATGAGGTACCTGTATTCAGGGTTTTTCAGAAGATAGAGCATAATACCCTTCCACAACAGAAACAATGGCATCGGCTTTTTCTGGTAGTCACTTATTATGAATGATCTGCCAAGTTCAAGTGATTCCCGTAATAGTGAGATGAATTCTTTTTTTATCCTGAAGAGGGAATTTATGTAGAATCCTTTAAGTCCGTATATTGCCGCAATATCATTTCCCCTTCCGATCCGATAAGCCCCTACTATTCTGTTTACATCCGTATCCCACACAAACATATGGTAATAATAGAAATCATATTCATCTATATCGGAACTCTTATTGGTTCCTTCTCCGACTTTCCTGAATGTCAGCTCTCTGAGTCGTCCTATTTCGCTGAATATCTCAGGAATCTTATTTGTTGGTGCACAAATAACAGAATAATTCTTAATTGAAAAGAGTTCATGTTCAGGTCTGATCTTTCTGAATTCATCCGTGAGAATTTCCGGAGGAACAGGTGCTATAACGGGTTCAGGTTTTATCTTTTTCCCGTTTTGCTGAGGGACAAAGAATTTTCTTGCTTCAAGTCTTGATCCAAGAGCATAAGTTCGTGCTCTCAGGTACCGTCCATATTGTGCAATATCCTTAAATTCAGATTGTTCTATGACAGATATAGGAGATCCTATTCTTATTTTGACCATCCTGTTCTTTTTACTTATTAATTCTGAAGGAAGCCTTGTACTTCGCAGGAGTGGATTGATCTTCCTTATTATATGGAATAATCTTGAATTGGTACCGTGAAAATATACCGGGATCACCGGTACTGATGCATTTTTAATGAATTTAAGCGATGAGCTTTGCCACACTTTATCAATAATGATTTTGGACACTTCATAATATATTGATCTTTCTCCCGCAGGAAAAATTCCGAGGCAGTGGCCGTTTTTAACGTGGTTGAATGCTATCTTGATTCCTGCAAGAGAAGCTCCGGATTTACGTGATGTTTCAAATGTATTGACCGGTAGTATTATTTCACGAAGTGGTTCTATATTCTGAAGCAGATAATTAGCCATTATTTTGAAATCGTTTCTCTTCTCACTGATCAGTTTAAACAACAGCATAGAATCCAGTCCACGGTATGGATGATTTGAAATAGTAATAAAGCCCCCTTCCTCGGGTATGTTTTTCATATCTTCTTCCGGCAGGTCATATTTAAGGTCGAGTTTATCGAGCAGGCAATTGATAAGGGTTATTGGATCTTTATCATGTAATTCTGAATATACCTTATTAAGGTTATTATAAGTAAAAAAATGAAGGAGTGTTTCTGTTATGATTGTTCCCTCCGGTATGTTCAATCTGGGTTTTGTTTTGAGGTCCTTTTCAGAGAAGGGTTTCATACTGTTATTATAAACAGCCAAATATACTTATTTAATTTGGCATATACTTGTATTGGTATAAACAAGAAGAGCCGGATCTGAGATCCGGCTCTTCTTGTTATAAGGTCGGCGACTACCTACTCTCCCGCTTTCGCAGTACCATCGGCGCTGACGGGCTTAACTTCTCTGTTCGGAATGGGAAGAGGTGGATCCCCGCAGCTATAGTCACCTTAAGGATATTAAATACCTTATGACATATGGCATTGAAAGTCA
>DCVC01000325.1:7835-31557 GCA_002328625.1 Bacteroidales bacterium UBA2198 | reverse complement strand
TGAGTATCTATTCAGTGGAATTGTTCAACGGATATAAGTTCGGTTTTGAGCTGCTGCTTCTCAATGGCTTACTAACATTCATCGGATTACTTGCCTTCAGTAACAATAAAATAAAAACCTAAACAGATATGCATCATCTATCATCATATCCATCAGCAACATTCATAATCCATAATACATCATCTTACTCCAGATGCCTGTTGGCTGGGGCCTTCCTGTTCTGTCTCCTCTGCTTCTTCAGGTACCACAGGCTTAGTGATTACAGTTTTTATTTTAAAAGGTATATTCCATGTCAGAAAGTAGCTGATGCCGGCGGCAGCTCTGTTCCCGCCGTTACCATAACCAGGGAAATAAATTGGCCTCAGATCACGCCCTCCACCTCCTGATATCAATAATTTCAATCTGATGGTCCATCCTATGCTTAAATTTTTAAACAACTCTGTTTTTACACCCGGTGTGAATTCAAGAAAATGCCCCATGCTTGTTCTGGGAGGTATTGAAGAGGTGATAGTGCCCCAGTAGTTTTCATGCTGAAATGAGGGTGTCTCGGAATTAAAAAGGCTCAGACCGTAACGCAATCCGATACCGGCCCAATATCTTCCCACTGACATTTCAGGTTTAAGAAGATTAATGTCGATTCCCAATCTGGTAAAAATGCCTTTGCTCAGGTAATCATAATTATACTGGGAATATTTATAGTTAAGGTAACCCGCTTCCATAACATACGACATCTTTTCATTTCTGTCGAATGAGAGAAATCCCTCAATACTAAGATTACTTTTATCTGTCAGATAAATAACAGGTCCGGACAGTTCCAATCCGGCCTTAATACTAAGTGGGAAAAGAACAGTATCCTGTGCCTGAACAAACCCTGAGGAAAGAAACATAATAAGATTAATAATATATACGAATGTTCTCCTCATTTAAAGTTGTTATTGTTCTTCTGTTTGTGAATATGTAATCGATTACATTCCTTGTGTGGAAAAAAGTGTCAAGAGTGTGATAAAAAGTGTAGCCGCACTCCTTTGATAAAAGATGCGGGTAGCTTGAATACCTGAAAATGAGTGTATCAGTAATGCCATTAATCCTGATAACAAATGTGCAGTTATCATTTGCCGGATTAAGCGGGAAAAGGGCAGGCTGGATTCCCCTGGCTTTATTGTAAATTATATTTGTATCCGCTTCAAGTCCGTAAAGTGTCAAGCTGTCGGGAACACGGACTTTTTTTGTTTCATTATCATAAAGAGATGCTTTCAGGAATGCGTTTGTCTCTTCAAAGCAAGCCTCCGGTGCGCAGGAGTGGAGAAGGAGAATGCCTGAAAAAATTAATACTGTCATCTGAAGAATACACTTCATACGTGCTGGAATTTTCTGATGTATTCTTCTGCTTTCCGGATAGCGTTTGGGATACCGGCTGGATTTTTCCCACCAGCTGTTGCGAGGAATGCTTGTCCTCCACCACTGCCGTTTATTTCACCAGAGATTTCCTTAATGATGCTGATAGCATTAAGATTCCTCTCTTTTACAAGAGTATCGCTTACCATCACAACAATATTGGCTTTCCCTGTAATCTCAGAACCCGTGACCAGTATGGTATTATCAGAGATTTTCCGTAATTCAAATGCAATATTTCTTAGCATATCAGCTGAATCAACATTTACCTGTCCTGATACAAACCTGATACTGTTAATGATGACAGTTTGTTCTTCCAGTCTTTTAATAAATGATAAAACGGACTCTCTCTGATATTTCTCAATGCTCTTTTTAAGAGAAGAGTTTTCCGCGATCAGTTTTTCCACACTCTCTTTGACATTACCGGTTGTCTTCAGAATTGAAGCGATTTCATCAACGGCGGATAACTTCTCGTTTATGTATTCCTCTGCCTTTAAGGCAGTTACGGCTTCTATTCTTCTCACTCCGGCAGCAATAGCCCCTTCTGAAATGATTTTAATAATCCCTATTGTGCCTGTATTATTAACGTGAGTTCCACCACACAATTCAATAGACGGCCCAAATTCTACCACTCTTACTCTTTCCCCGTATTTTTCACCGAACAAGGCAACAGCCCCCATTGCCCTGGCCTGTTTCATTGAAATGCCATCAATTACATTTATATTGCAGCTCTCCCTGACCATACTGTTGGCGATCTTCTCAATGCTCAGCATTTCATCCCTGGTCACTTTGCTGAAATGACTGAAATCAAACCTGAGCCTGTCGGGCGTTACCAGAGAACCTTTCTGTTCAACATGCTTCCCAAGAACGGATCTTAACGCAAAATGGATAAGGTGGGTCGCGGTATGGTTGTTTGCTGTCATTTGCCGCTTTTCCAGGTCAACTGAAGCCAAATATTTGCTTTCGGGATCGGAAACCATCTTATCCGTTATGTGGATGATCATGTTGTTCTCCTTAATCGTATCAAAGATCGATATCTTATCCTTATTTGATCTCAGTTGTCCGGTATCACCTACCTGACCACCAGCCTCGGCATAAAATGGAGTTTTATTGAATACAAGCTGGTAACTCTCTTTCCCTTTTACAAGTATTTTACGGTACCTGGTAATAAGTATCTCATCATCAGTCTTTTCATAGCCAGTAAACTCGGTTCCTTCAATATCTCTCACGATAATCCAGTCACCGGCTTCAATAGAAGCATCTTGACGCGATCTTTCCTTCTGTTTTTTCATATATTTATCAAAGCCTGCAATATCAAGATGCATACCATTTTCCTTCAGGATAAGCTGGGTGAGGTCAACCGGGAATCCGTATGTATCGTAGAGTTCAAAAGCTATTTTGCCGGAGAAAATATTTCTATTTTCCTTTCTGAGCGCTTCGATCATCTTTTCAATCATTTTTAATCCTTTGCCAAGAGTTTTCAGAAAAGCTGTCTCTTCCTCATAAATGATCCTGGAAATATTTTCACTGCCTGATCTCAGTTCCGGATAAGTATCTCCCATAACTTCAGCAAGCACGGGAACGAGTCTATAAATGAATGGCTCTTCGATCCCAAGATTATTGTATCCATATCTGACAGCTCTGCGGAGTATTCTTCTTATTACATACCCGGCCTTGTTATTTGAAGGCAGCTGGCCATCGGCAATAGAAAAGGCTACAGCCCTGAGATGGTCAGAAACGACTCTCAGCGCAATGTCCCACGTATCTTTCAGTCCATATTTTATGCCGGTAATTGAAGAGATATTTTCAATTACAGATTGAAAAATATCTGTATCATAATTTGATTTTTTCCCCTGGACAACCATGCAAAGCCTTTCAAACCCCATTCCGGTATCCACATGTTGTGAAGGAAGCTGCTCAAGTGTGCCATCCGACCGTCGGTTATACTGAATAAAAACCAGATTCCATATTTCAATTACGTGAGGATCACCCTTGTTAATGAGCTCGTGCCCCGGAATTTTCTGTCTTTCTGCGTTATCCCTGATATCTACATGAATTTCGGAGCATGGACCGCATGGCCCCGTTTCACCCATTTCCCAGAAGTTGTCCTTTTTTGACCCCTCAATTATCCGGCCTTCAGGATCTGAGAAACATTTCTTCCAGTGATTATATGCTTCATCATCACGTGGTACATTTTCTTCCCTGCTTCCCTCAAAAATTGTTGCATAGATTCTTTCCTCAGGTATTCCAAGCTTTTCAACCAGAAACTCCCGGGCCCACTCGATTGCTTCTTTCTTGAAATAATCACCGAATGACCAGTTACCGAGCATTTCAAACATAGTATGGTGATAAGTATCATGGCCGACCTCTTCAAGATCATTGTGTTTGCCTGATACCCTCAGACATTTCTGTGAGTTGGCAACTCTCTTGTTTACAGGCTGCAGGTTACCCAGAAAAATGTCTTTAAACTGATTCATCCCCGCATTTGTGAACATGAGGCTTGGATCATCTCTGATAACCATGGGTGCAGAAGGTACTATTGAATGTTCTTTAGAACTGAAAAAGTCAAAAAACAACTGCCTTAACTCATTCGCATTTAATGTTAATAACATTTTGCTATATAATAATTGACTCAAATTTTAGTTTGTAAAATTAATTTAATTGTTTTAGATTTGTCGTTAACTCCAAAAAAAACAGCCTAACCGAAATCACGGATGCCAAACCCTAAATATTTTCTTGATACAACTGATTTGCAATACAAAAAAGTAAAGCTGGCCTGGAAGGTAAAACTATTCCGTTTTACTTTATGGTTTGCACTCTCAATTGGGGTTGCTCTTATTTACGGAAAATTATTCAATAATATCTTTGGTTCACCTAAAGAGAAGTTGCTGGGTCAGGAGATCGAGAATCTGAAACTACAATATACATTTTTAGAGAGGCAGATAGACAATTCCGAAAGTATTCTTAACAGTCTGAGATTATCTGATGATAACCGTTACAGGCCAATACTCGATATGGATTCCATACCTGAGTCTTTAAGGAACCCGGGGTATGGTGGTGTAAACAGGTTTGAAGATCTGGCCGGATACGATAATACACCTGTGATGGTATCCCTCAGACAAAGGATCCAGAATATTAGGAACAGATCAACAATTCAGTATGAATCATTCAAAACTGTTGTTGAGCGGACCAAAGAGTGGGAGAGAGAGATGGAATATCTGCCTATGATATGTCCTGTTAATGTCATCTTCAAACGAGGGGATGGCTTAAAATTCAGAGAGATACACCCTGTACTGGGTACTCCGCAATGGCATCACGGGCAGGATTTCAGCACACCTCATGGAACTGAGGTGTATACCACAGGGTCGGGAAGGGTAATAGATGCAGGATGGAAAGGAGGTTTCGGCAACTGCATTGTTATTGATCACGGGTACGGTTATCAGTCAACCTATGGTCATCTCAGCAATATAAAGGTATCGGTAGGCATGAATGTCAAACGGGGTGACCTTATTGGTCTTACAGGAAGTACAGGTACCTCATCGGGGCCTCATCTTCACTATCAGATCGACCTTTATGGCAAACATAAGAATCCGTTGCATTTTTTTAATGATGACCTTACTGAGGATGAGTATTTCGAGATGATACAAACACTGACCTCCAGGACCAGATTCAGGTAGAGTGCAGGATAAAATCCGGAGAGAAGCAGAGCATAAAGAGATTAAAGCCTAAATAGATCTGATGATTCCTGGGTAGATATTGGTTTGCAGGTTTTGTTTTTCATTTTTCAGGATTAGTAGTTATCTTTGCAACGGTATGGCAAATGCAAAATATAAGTTTAATCCGGATTCTTTAAGCTACGATAAAATTCGACTCAGCATCGGAGCTGTATTGTTAAGATCGCTTGCTTATCTTATCGGCTCTGTTCTAATTGCTATTGTTTATGGTTTGATTTTTGCATTTTTCATCGACTCTCCCAAAGAAAAAGCCCTCAAGCGTGAAATTGCACAGATGACACTTCAATACGAGATGATGGACAGGGAGATGGCAAACCTGGAAAAGGTAATTGAACATCTTCAGGAGACAGATGATAATCTTTACAGAACAATATTTGAGGCAGAACCTTTACCATCTACCCTCCGTGAGGGGGGAGTAGGAGGAGTTAACAGGTATAAGGAACTGGAAGGATTTGATAATTCAAGCATTGTAATTGAATCAGCAAAGAAGCTTGACAGGATAAGAAAAAAAATTTATGTGCAGTCCAAATCTTTCGACGATCTGATTTCCCTTGCAAAAGAAAAAGAAGAGATGTTAAAATCCATTCCGGCAATTCTGCCGATATCCAATAAGGATCTGACCCGTACTGCTTCAGGGTTCGGATTAAGAATCCATCCCTATTATAAGATCACGAAGTTCCATTCAGGGATGGATTTTACTGCTCCCACAGGAACAGAGATCTACGCAACAGGTAATGGTGTCGTGACAGAAGTAGTATCAAGTCAGCGAGGATTGGGAAAACATATAACCATTGATCATGGTTTTGGCTATACGACAACTTATGCACACATGGATGGTTTTAATGTGAGGGCAGGTCGAAAAGTACAGCGAGGTGATGTAATAGGCTTTGTGGGCAATACAGGCATGTCCGTCGCCCCGCATCTCCACTATGAGGTAAAGCTGAATGGAGTATATGTTGATCCTGTAAATTATTATTTCAACGATCTGACTCCTGAAGAATATGAGAAGATAGTTGAGATAGCTTCGAAAACAGGTCAGTCTTTTGATTAAGATTTTACCTGAAAAATATAGAGAATTCACATAAACAGTTAAAATGCCCTACTACGAAAAAAAAGTTGAAAAGCTCTATTATTCAATAGGTGAAGTATCAAGGATGCTGGATGTCCCGGTTTCAACCGTCCGCTTCTGGGAGAATGAGTTTGATATCCTGAAACCAATGAAGAATAAAAAAGGAAACAGGATGTTCACTCCATCTGATATTAAAAACCTGAAAATAATTCATCATCTCGTGAAGGACGAGGGAATGACCCTCTCAGGTGTAAAAAAAAGACTCACAGGTAAATGGGATGAAACAGACTACAAATACGAAATAAACGAGTCACTCCAGAGAATAAAAACAATTCTCATGGATATCCGGGATAATATTTAGGATGAAATTAATCGATTTATGTTCTTATCTGGATTCAGTCGTCCCCTTGTCGTTACAGGAAAGTTATGACAATTCAGGACTACAGATCGGGACCCCGGAAAGAGATATTTCTTCAGCACTAATCTCTCTCGATATTACACCGGAAGTACTTGACGAGGCTATCTCCTCAAAATGCGATATTGTAATTACTCATCATCCACTGATCTTCTCAGGAATAAAAAAAATATCAGGGGGATCCCTTTTAGATAGAATCATGATGAGAGCTATTAAGAATGATATTGCTGTNNCCGCTCAGAAACAGGCTACTGAAACTTGTTACATTCATTCCTCATTCTCATCTCGACAAAGTAAGAGAAGCCGTTTTCAATGCAGGAGCGGGAGTTGTTGGTAATTATGACTGTTGCGGATTCTCCATTCACGGCACAGGAAGTTTCCGGGGCAGTGAAAATACAAATCCATTTGTGGGAGAAAAGGGTAAAATTCATCATGAAGAAGAAATAAGATTTGAAACTGTTTTATACTCTCATCTGAAAGAAAAAGTGATAAGAGCTCTCCTTGAAGCACATCCTTATGATGAGGTTGCCTACGATATTTATACTATTGAAAATGACAATATTGAAATCGGATTAGGTTGCAAGGGTAATTTTGAGGAGGCCATGGAAGAGGATCTATTTCTTAAACTTGTTTCCGATGTTTTTGAAGCAAAGGGAGTAAGATATTCAAAACCAACCGGCAAAAAAATAACAAAAGTTGCGTTATGTGGCGGGGCAGGTTCCTCCCTGATCAGCGAGGCAATAATTTCAGGAGCAGATGCCTTTGTTACGGGAGATATCAAGTATCATTCTTTCTTCGAGATTGATGACAGGATTTTACTTGTAGATATCGGCCACTTTGAAAGTGAAAAATTTTCTTCAGAGATTTTGCTGAATTTAATTATTAAAAAATTCCCTACATTTGCAGTTCGTATTTCAAAAACAAATACGAATCCGATAAATTATCTTTAAAATGGGAAAAGCTAAAATACATGAAGCCGAGATTTCAATTGAGGAAAGATTAAGGGCATTATATGGACTTCAGTTGGTTGATTCGGAAATTGATAAGATCAAAACGCTCAGGGGCGAACTTCCTCTCGAAGTACAGGACCTTGAGGATGAAATCGCAGGACTTGAGACCAGGCTGGGGAACCTGAGAGAGGAAGTAGTGGTTCTTGAAAAATCGGTATCGAAGAAAAATAATGAGATTGTTGAGGCAGAAGCTCTTATTAAGAAATACGAAGAGCAGCAAAAGAATGTGAGGAACAACCGTGAATTTGATTCACTGTCGAAAGAGATTGAATACCAAAACCTGGAAATTGAATTATTCAACAAGAAGATAAAAGAATTCAACGGGCAGATTGAAGAAAAGAAGCTTGTGATTTCGGAATCAGAGGATGCTCTTGCTGAACGCACTGCCGATCTAGAAAATAAACGTAAGGAATTGGATGAGATCATTTCTGATACTCAGAAGGAAGAAGAGGGATTATACAAAAAATCAGAGAAGATTCAGGAAATTATTGAAGAAAGATTACTTTCAGCTTATAAGAGAATCCGTTCAAATGCCAGAAATGGACTTGCAGTGGTAACTGTTCAGCGGGATGCCTGCGGAGGGTGCTTTAATCAGATACCTCCTCAGCGGCAACTGGATATCAAATCGAGAAAAAAGATCATCGTATGTGAGTATTGCGGTCGTATCCTTGTTGATGATGAGATCATAAAAGAGAGTCATCTGTAGAAGTGGCATTTAAAATAATGACACACCACCTTTCACGAGGTGGTTTTTTTGTGTTATTTCCCTAATTTTACATGTGTTATTCATTTAAATTTCCATGACATCAACCGATTTAAAAACCTTAATCTCTGAGGGTATTCCTGATACCCTCCCCGGACCTAAGCCATACGATCGATCCATTAACCATGCTCCCAAACGTAAAGATATTCTGACAAGGGAGGAAAAAAAGCTTGCCTTAAAGAATGCCCTCAGGTATTTTCCTGAAAAATTTCATTCAATACTTGCAAGGGAATTTGCTGAGGAACTTTCTGAATACGGAAGAATTTACATGTACAGGTTCCGGCCCGATTATGTGATAAAAGCACGACATATTGATGTGTTCCCACACAAATCGATAAATGCGGCTGCGATAATGCTGATGATATCAAACAACCTTGACATTTCAGTTGCCCAGCACCCTCATGAATTGATAACTTATGGAGGTAACGGAGCTGTATTTCAGAACTGGGCTCAATATCGCCTGGTAATGAAATATCTTTCAGAAATGACTGACGAACAGACTCTTGTGGTTTACTCTGGTCATCCGCTGGGTCTTTTCCCATCACATAAAGATGCCCCAAGGCTTGTTGTAACAAACGGTATGGTAGTACCCAATTACTCTTCGCAGGATCACTGGGAAAAATTCAATGCACTTGGTGTTTCCCAGTATGGTCAGATGACAGCCGGCTCCTATATGTATATCGGCCCACAGGGTATTGTCCATGGTACAACCATTACAATACTCAATGCTGCACGGAAATTATCGGAAGGGAACGGAAGTCGGAAAAGAAGACTCTTTGTGTCGTCAGGACTAGGAGGAATGTCCGGAGCTCAGCCCAAAGCCGCCGGAATAGCAGGAGTTATTTCTGTCATAGCTGAAGTGAATCCCAAACCTGTTCAGACCCGCTATTCCCAGGGATGGATCAGCGAAGTAGTCCACAATATGGATGACCTGATTAAAAGGGTGAAAAAAGCAAGAGACTTAAATGAAATAACTTCGATTGCCTATCTTGGAAATATTGTTGATGTCTGGGAACGGTTTGCAGAAGAAGATATCCAGGTGGACCTTGGTTCAGACCAGACATCACTTCATAATCCGTGGGCCGGAGGTTACTATCCTGCAGGGTTGACATTTGAAGAATCGAATAAAATGATTTCTGCTGATCCGGAATTGTTCAGGGAGCATGTCCGGGAATCTTTACGACGGCAGGTGAATGCCATTAACATGCATACACATAAGGGGACTTATTTTTTTGATTATGGTAATGCCTTCATGCTGGAAGCATCCCGGGCAGGAGCTGATATATTAAAACCTGGAGGAGAGTTTAGATACCCGTCTTATGTTGAGGATATAATGGGTCCCATGTGTTTTGATTATGGTTTTGGTCCTTTCAGATGGGTTTGTTGCTCAGATGATCCGGCCGATCTTGAAATCACTGACAAAATTGCGCTGGAGACCCTTGAAAAAGCCGTGAGCGGGTCTCCTGAAGAGATAAGGCAACAAATGTCCGACAATATACACTGGGTAAGAGAAGCAGGAAAAAACAAACTTGTTGTAGGATCACAGGCAAGGATTCTTTATGCTGATGCTGAGGGTAGAACAGCAATTGCCAGTGCTTTCAATTCTGCAATCGGACAGGGCATATTATCTGCACCGGTCGTAATTGGCAGGGACCATCATGATGTTTCCGGCACTGATTCACCATACAGGGAGACATCAGACATCCGCGATGGTTCAAGATTCACAGCTGACATGGCTGTTCATAACGTAATTGGTGATGCTTTCCGTGGCGCAACGTGGGTTTCGCTTCACAATGGCGGTGGGGTGGGCTGGGGTGAGGCCATAAACGGAGGTTTCGGGATGGTTCTCGATGGAACCGTAGAAACAGAAAACAAGCTCAGAATGATGCTTCACTGGGATGTCAACAATGGAATTGCAAGGCGCAGCTGGGCAAGGAACAAAAACGCATTGTTTACTCTGGAACGTGAAATGAAAAGAACATCCGGATTAAGGGTTGCTGTTCCATATATCGCTGATGATTCGGTAATTGAGGAAGCAATTAATCAGGTATGAGGTGTGAGTCGTGATGGAGGAAATTGGTAATACATAGAATTTACAGAGCAGACACTGGGAGCCAGAGCGATTTTATCAAGTGCAGATCTGTGACTTCTCTGTAGTCATCAGTATGACTATTTACCGGATAATAAAACGATTGCTATTGCCACAACACCTTCCTCCCGGCCGGTGAAGCCAAGTTTTTCCGTGGTTGTTGCTTTTATCGAGACATTTTCGGGGAGTATTCCCAGGATTGATGAAATTACAACTCTCATTTCAGGTATATATGCCGAAATCTTAGGCTTCTCAAGACATATAGTGCTGTCGATATTGACCACTGCGAATCCTTTTTCATTTATCAGGTCAAAACTTCTTTTCAGGAGGATCTTGCTGTCGATGTTTTTAAATTCAGGCTCAGTATCAGGGAAATAAAAACCAATATCTCTCAATCCGGCAGCTCCCAGCATTGAATCACACATCGCATGAAGAAGTACATCACCGTCAGAATGAGCAATACAACCATGTTCAGAAGGTATTCTGACACCTCCCAGCCATAATGCAATGCCTTTTCGCAGACGGTGAAAATCGATTCCCTGTCCTATGCGGATATTCATCAGTTTGTAGCGGAAGTGCCGTTTCTCATCGCATAAACATCAAATGCAAGGGAAAAGCGCAGTGTCCGGGCTAGCGGATGGTTCTGAGCCAGCGGCATCAGGTATGAAAAGTCGATAGTAAAACCTTTCAGCTTGAAACCGGCTCCTGCTGTAAAATATTTGCGATTACCCTTGGTTTCGTTCTCATGGAAATAACCACTTCTTATGGCAAATTGATTATTGTACCAGTATTCAGCACCGAATGATAATGTTATCTCACGCATTTCCTCCTTGAATCCTCCCGGTGCATCATAAAATGACTGGAATATTGCAACCGGAACGGAAACATTCGGATCCTTCCCGTCAATTATTTCCATTTCGGAATTATAAATAGGGGGTGTTGGAACCAGAAGCTTGTTAATATCAATTGTAAGAGTAAGTTTATTGAATTCGTCGAGGTTAATTGTACCTGCGGAACCGAGGCGCAGATTCATTGGAATAAAATCAGATGTTTGTGCATCGGAGTAACTCATTTTAGATCCTATGTTGGAAAAATTGACCCCCAGGCCCAGGAGTGCATCCTTGCTGAAAAGCGTTATCTTTTTATGGTAATACCCTGATATGTCTGCGGCGAAAGAAATGCCTGGTTTTGTTGCAGCACCCCCTGAATATGATCCTCCGGTAAGGTTTGAATAAATAAATCTGAATGCGATCCCGCCTGAAAAATTTTCTGCGAATATTCTTGAATACCCAAGATCAAATGATAGTTCATTTGGTTTGAATGTCCGTTCCAGGTTCCCAAAATCATCAGTAAAAGGCACATCACCAAGAGATGAATAAAGAAGGCTCGCACTTGCAACCTGTTTCTTGTCAATTCTGTAATAACCTGTGAGATATGCTATATTTATATCGGGGACAAGATTTCTCAGCCACGGAGAATATGATATTCCGACTCCTCCTTTTCCATCTATGAAAGCAAATTTTGCAGGGTTCCAGTGCATACTATATAGATCAGGTGTTGTCGCGACACCTGCATCTCCCATGGCACCTGCCCTTGAGTCAGGAGCGATGGTGAGGAAAGGTACAACTGTCTGAATAGCATTAAGTTCTCCATCGTCTGTCTGGGAATAAAGTCTTGTTGTACAACAAATCACCAGTGCAAACAAAATAGTTGCAATTGTCTTTTTATTCATTCTGATTGTGATCTTTTTACGATTGTGCAAATATAAAACAAAATTTTACCTCAGTTATTGTGTGCTTTTTACAAAATGATCATTCTGCCTGAAATACTTGCAGTTTCACCGTTTTCTGTCCTCACGGAGACTATATACGGATAAATTCCCCTGCCGACTTTATTCCCTCTTTCGTCATTTCCATCCCAGATTACAGGAGGCAACTGATATCCGGCTGATATAACTGAGGTTTTTATTGCCCTTAGCAGCTGTCCGCCTGAATTATAAATCCTTATGTTGATCTCCAGCTTGTTATCAGGCATGTTGTGACCTGCAGAGATTTTTGTTAAATAAGTAAAAGGATTAGGGTAATTTATAAGATCCTTTAATATAAAACCTTCCCTTGTGTCGACAACAAAAAAAATTGTCTCTTCTGATGAGTTGTTATAATTATCCCATGCTTTTAAAGTAACTGAATGATTGCCTTTGGAAAGTAGCGGAAGGTCATAAATAACTTTTCCTTTCCTGAAATCATCAATAGCATTTTCAAAGAAATTGTTCAGTATGAAAGAATTATTCCTGTCATTATCGAGATAAGCTGTCAGATCATGGCCAATGCCTGTGCCGGATGTGTTAATTCCACTCTCATCCTCAATGATCGCTAAAAGTTTAGGATAGGGATCTGTTATTCCTCCGGGTCTGAAAAGAGTATCATTAATGTAGAGTCTGATTTCAGGGCCGGATGTATCGTACACAGACGTATTCTTGAATCCGCCAACAACAAAGTCTGTAAAACTGCCGTTTAGGTCTCTCTGTTCATCATAGGCATAATAGCTTATTTTACCGGATCCAAATGAATAGTCTATATCACGCGGTACAATGAAAGTAAACCTGAACCTTCCTCCTGATGCTGTTAACCTGCCATTGAAAAGAACGTTTTTCAGTAATTCAAATTCCATAGTTTGACCCCCGTCATTAGCAAGGGTCCTTATTTTTGACGGTTTATCAAAAATAAGGGAATTTATTACTCCATTGAAATTAACATCAGGTTCTCCTGCTTCATTCTCAATATGCCCTGCTATTGTAACGAGAGAAAGTGCCTTAAGGGTGTCGATATAACCGGTTATGGGAATATTGTTTATCGAGTCTGTAACAACCTGCCCGGCATGCGGATAGGCAAGTCTGAGAGCAGGATCGCCAAGCAAAAGGAAATTTCTCTTGTTCTGTCCTGTTCCGGATCTGTTTTTGGCAATCCGGATTATGTCACCCAGGCGGGGAAAATTACCGGCCGAATCCCGCTCAAAAGCTGCATTAAAAATGTTCCTGTTTAATATGTAATTCGGTGCCGAATAGGCAAGCCTGGTGGTGGACATTAGAGCGATCCCGCCACCATTCCTGTTAATTATGACCTTCTCGCCAGCGGAACTTTTTGAGGTCATTTCACCTGTCACAATATTCATTTCAATATCATCGAACCTGCTGAATTCGCATGTGGCTGTGATAAACAATGGAAGTCTGGTTTTATTTCTCCAACCGTTAATATCTTCGGTTTTTACTACCCTTTCGTGTGCAAGACCGATCTCATTGCCATGTCCGATATAATTAAAAATAAGGCACCCCGAGGCAATACGCTCATTAATGTTCCTGTTAACATCAGGGTAAGATTGTCCGCTTGCTGAAGTTACCTGCCTGAAAGCATCAAGATATATTTTGTCAATATTAATTGAAGGCACATTTTCCTTCAAAACAGCATCAAGTCCCTCAGCATCAATCATGTGAGTGTTAGAATCTTCGTCATCTGCAACCAGGCAGACCACATTCTTCCATTCCCCCCTGTTTGAGGGATCCATATAGGCTGCTATTTTTGACACAACTATCCCTGCCTGTATGGTATCAGATACAGGTAAGCGTCCTATGCCAATATCCTCTGTACCTGTATCTTCTCCTTCATCATCCTCGAGGAGGCCGTAAAAATCATCAGAAGTAAACGATGAAATATATATGTTTGAATTTTGCGATTGATAAGTTGGTATGAAATTGGGGTTGTTTGGTGGAAGAGTCTTGTTCTCATATGAGCCGTCGCCAAAAAGCAATAAATATCTCAGAGGCTTATCAGTCCCTTTTTGTTTCAGGAATTTCATCCTTGCAAAATTTCTTATTGCAGCAATATCTGGAATGCCTCCTGAAAACTCATTATATATCTGCTCAGGAGTTACAACCAATGAAGTAAGTCCGCTGTTTGACTTGTGCATTCTGGACAGTCGTAAGGCATAATCATGGAAGAGAGGATGCGTTACAATTATCATTTCAACAGGAGGTGAAGAGTGAAGATCCTGATTTGGTACAGCAAAGGTACTGATGCCTGGAACTAAAGCTTTATCGGGAGTAAAAACCAGAAAAGTCTTAAAAGTGTCAGTTGCGATTTTAAACCTGATATCCTGACCTGTTCTTGAATACACTATATCTTTTATACTAAAGGGATCCGAAACATCCCAGACTATGGGTCCTTCAACAGTACTCCGGATCGTGAATTCAGTAATGTTCCCGCTCCCGTAACACCTTGAATCTGTGAACTGAGCTGTTGTGCCGGTAAAAACATTGTTTTGCCTTCCCTGGAGTATCACATAATCTATCCAGGCTTTTGCTGAGGTTTCACCATTGTTAAAAAATCTCATTTCATATGAAGGGGATGAACCGGAAGGGAATGCGGAACCTGTTACCTTGGCAATATGGGCGAATGTTCCGGTATAGGACAAGAGGTTCACTTCATCAACAAGTATGCTCTCCAGAACTGATGATCCTTCATAAAATCTGAATATGGTTTTAACTGATGCTCTGGCAAGAACCCTGATTGTATACTTTATTCTTTCGCTTGTTACTATCTCCTTAAAGCCCGGATTAATTTCAGTATTCCTGATATAGGATACAGGCTGATACCATTCTCTTCCTGACTTGATAATATTTTCATTTTCGTATTCATGAATATACAACGCATCAGATGTTGAAGAGAAACAGTCAGCCTGTTCCCCGGATCCATCAACTGAGATTATGTTTTTCCCGGGAACGATCCCTGAAGTAATGAAATAAAAAGCTGTGTCGGAATAGTTATGCCTTTTAAATTCAAAATCACCGGAGGTCTCATTAAACAACCATCTGTTAGTGCTTTTACCATAAAAGAGAAGGTAATCTCCTTCATTAAAAATACCGTCACTGCCTGTGAAGGTCCATATTGCCATCTCCCTCAGATCGTCGGGACCAGGGCTATTATTATTATACGAAAGTTGCCCGAAATTGTTGCAAAAAATCCTCGGATTCGATGGATTTTCAAGCCCCATCTGCCTGAGTTTCGAAAAATTGATCCTGTAAATCCCGTCTTCTGTAATTGCGATTTTGAACCATTTGCCTGATGATAATACGGAAGAATTAACATATTGGTTTTCCGCACCAGTTAAATAGAGCCCGAACGGCAGCAAAAGGAAGATCATCTTTAATATACGGGGAAGCCTGACCATTATTACTGGCAAAGATAAGAATCTGCCTGTTTTTTGCCTTTATTTGTGATTTGTAAATAAATCGAAATTCTAAAATAATAACGTTGCAGCAACGTTGATATTGCAGATTATATATAATGAGAAACCGGCTGATTTCCACTCTTTTTTTCCTTCTGTTTATCAGAGCTGCTTTATCGGGTCAGGGAACCTATTACGGACCTGGATATCAAACGATAATAATGTACAATCCGGCTTTTACGGGCTGTGAGGAAAATAGTATGCTCAGGCTCTCTTACCTGAACTTCTTTCCCGGGAATCATTTTAACCTTCATTCTGTATATATATCTTATGACTCGTACTTCCCGGCCTTAAACGGGGGCGCTGGCTTCTATCTTGCGAATGATTACCTGGGCGGTATTATAAATGATATTAGGGGCGGATTATCTTACGCTTATTTTTTTCAGGCAGGTAAGAACCTTTACATCAACGCAGGTCTTTCGGCTGCTCTGTATCACAGAGGTTTTAACTTCAACGGTGCCATCCTGCCTGATCAGATTGATCCCCTCGGAACAGTCACCGCTCCTTCGGGAGAAATACTGACAAATGAAGGCAGAACAATTTTTGATGTCGGAACAGGATTCCTGTTTATTTCAGGCAGATTCTTCGGGGGTTTTTCTATAAGCCATCTGGCAGAGCCGGTGTTATCTCATGCAGGATCATCGTCTGATAAGTTAAACCGAAAACTCCAATTACACCTGGCAGGGGATTTTAATTTGAACGGGAAATCTGATTTCAGGATCAGACCTCTCGTTACTGCAGGATTTCAGAAGGACTTTATTTCCGGCGGTATTGGAGCCGTTGTTGAGAGTAATTATCTGTCGGTCAATGCTGTATTGTTAACTGACAATAAAATGAAAATGGATATTCACACTGGATTTTCTTTAAAAAGAGGGAGGTTGATGATATTTTACAATTACACTTTTAATATTAAGTCGGGTAATCTTCTTCTTCCAACGGCTCTTATGCATCAGACAGGAGCAGGTTTAAGTTTAAATAATGTTGAAAAAAGAAGAGGTGCCGGTACAATAAATTTGCCTGAATTGTAGTTATATTTGATGTTTAATTAATAGGTTACTAATTCTAGCTGGATTTGAAATTTCAATAAAGCCGTAAAAATAAAAGAGTTATGTATAGATTCAGAGCCTTGCCATTTGTATTGATAGCTGTATTAATGATTCTGTCCTGCAGGGGCGGAAAGAAAGGCACCAACGTATCTTCAACCACAGGCTGGAGATATAATGATCCTGACAATGGCGGATTTGAGGTTGCCATTGGGGCAGAGCAGAAAACCGGACCGGGGCTGGTTCTTATTGAAGGAGGCCGGTTCACTATGGGCCGGGTGCAACAGGACGTTTTGTATGAATGGAATAATGAACCAAGAACCGTAACAGTTTCATCATTTTATATGGATGAAACGGAAGTAAGGAATGTTGACTACCGTGAATATCTGTTCTGGCTCAGACGTGTTTACAGGGATTATCCTGAAGTTTACAGACGTGCTTTACCTGATACTCTTGTATGGAGAAGCCCGATGGGTTTCAACGATCCTTACGTTCAGTACTATTTCCGGCATCCTTCATACAATAATTATCCTGTTGTGGGTGTGAGCTGGGTTAAGGCAAATGATTTCTGCCTTTGGAGAACAGACAGGGTAAATGAGAAGCTTCTTATCGACGAGGGTGAATTAAAGCCGGATCCAAACCAGCTTAATGAACAGAACTTTAATACTGAGGCCTATCTGGCGGGGCAATATGAAGGCGTTGTTAACCAGTTACGTGCCAGCCTTAACCCGAATCAGACAGAAAGGCGTACCACGTTTGAGGATGGTGTGCTGCTTCCCGCTTACAGGCTCCCGACTGAAGCTGAATGGGAATTTGCAGCATATGCGTTAAGGGGAAATACCTATGAAGAGAGGATTTATGAAAGGAGGATTTATCCGTGGGATGGACATAATGTGAGGAATCCCCAAAGGAGGTCACGCGGCCAGATGATGGCAAACTTTGTCCGCGGAAACGGCGATATGATGGGAGTTGCAGGCAGCCTTAATGACAACGGAAGCATCACAACGGATGTTAAGTCATACTGGCCAAACGATTATGGCCTTTACTGCATGGCAGGCAATGTCAACGAATGGGTACAGGATGTCTACCGTCCTCTTACACCACAGGATGTTGATGGATTTAATCCTTTCAGGGGTAATGTATTTACTGATCTGAGAAGGGATGCCAATGGCCAGGTGGTTGCCAAAGACAGGCTTGGCCGCCTCTATATCGACACTGTTCAGGATAGAGATGTAGCCGACAGGTATAACTACCAGAAGGGCGATTATAGAAATTACAGGGATGGTGATCTGCAGTCGGCAATCCCGGCAGGAGCTGACTGGAACACTGAAGATAATAAACCAGGTTCCGTGAGGATGTATGCACAGGAAACAAATGACTATTTTACGCTTATTAACGATAAAGCAAGGGTCTTTAAGGGAGGATCGTGGAAAGACAAAGCTTACTGGCTTAATCCTTCAACCCGGCGCTTCCTTGATCAGGAAAGCTGCCGTGATGATATCGGCTTCAGATGCGCGATGATAAGAGTGGGTAGTCCAGCCGGTTTTTAAGAATATTTGCTTATGATAGATATAAGCCTCATTATGTAATCATAATGAGGCATTTTTTTAAGAATATGAAAACAGAAGAGCTTTACAAGGTTTTCAGAGAGGAGGCAAAAGGGATATCAACTGATACAAGAGTTATTAAAAAGGGCCAGATCTTTTTTGCACTTTGGGGGCAACACTACAATGGAAACAAGTTTGCAACCGAAGCCATCGAAAAAGGAGCATCGTTTGCTGTGATTGACGATCCTGCTTATGAAACCGACAAAACCATCCTGGTTGACGATTGCCTCTTTGAACTNNAAAGAACTGATATCAGCCATAATGTCTAAAACCATTAAAGTACATTCAACACAGGGCAACCTGAATAACGAGATAGGAGTTCCTCTTACCATTTTATCTGCTCCTGCAGATACGGAACTTATGATAATAGAGATGGGAGCAAATCACATTGGTGAGATCAGAACGCTTTGTCTTATAGCAAAACCCGATTATGGAATAATAACAAACATAGGGACGGCACATATTGAAGGATTTGGATCATTTGACGGAGTCGTCAGGGCGAAGGCGGAACTTTATGAGTATCTGAGAAAAGTAAACGGTGTTGCAATATACAACGATAAAAACAAACTACTTACAGAAAAGATTTTCAAGCTGGTAAACAGAGCTGTCCCATATTCTGACCCTACCGGAACTGACCTGATTGTTGAAGCCTTGACAACTGATGTTAATCTTACGGTGCGGGCGGTTTATCTTCATAATAGATACACAATCCAAACAAATCTTTTCGGTGATTACAACATTGAAAATATTAAGGCCGCCCTTGCTGCCAGCCTTTTTCTTGGAGCAGGAATGGAAGATGCTGTGGAAGCAATAAAGAATTATCAGCCTGGCAATAACAGGTCACAGATAAAGGTTACAAAGAATAATACGCTTATTTGCGATTCTTATAATGCAAACCCTACAAGTCTCCATATGGCACTTGAATCCTTCTCCAATCTGAAAGAAGGGAAAAAAATGGTCATCCTTGGAGATATGCTGGAATTGGGAGAAAAAAGTGAAGAAGAGCACTTAAAAGTTCTTAAAGCAGTTCAATTATACAATTTTAACAAGGCACTTTTTGTGGGACCTGTATATAAGAAATTTGCTTCCGAGTATGGTTTAAGTTGCTTTCCGAACATTAATAAGCTGGCTGACCATCTGAAGACAAAACCTGTAAGTGGATATCATATTCTGATAAAGGGTTCGAGAGGAATGACAATGGAGAAGATCTATGATTATCTGTAGAACAATTAATTTACACTTTGTTTTTCCTCCTCAAAGATCAGGTTAATAAGAAGAACTTCCGATCTGCTCCCTGACCTAACCCGGGGTCCCCATAATCCAAAGCCCGATGATACAATATATTGAGTATTACCCTTTCTGCCATAACCATAACTTAATTCATAGACTTTTCTGGTAATCAGGTTCAGAGGCCAGATCTGGCCATTATGAGTATGGCCTGATAGTTGAAGGTCAACACCGTTCTTTTCTGAATCGCTCAGATTAAAAGGCTGATGGTCAAGAAGAATGACAGGTTTTGTCTTATCCACCTGTTTCATCAGCTCCTCGAGGGGTAATCTTTCTTTGCCATGAAAACGCCGGGAATCTCTGTCGAGCCTGCCGACAAGCTGAATACCACCTCTTAAAACCACAATCTCATCTTTCAGGATTCTTATACCTTTACTTTCTATATAGGGAATTGTCCGGTCGGCTCCGCCAATGAATTCATGGTTTCCGGTAATTGCAAAAAGCCCGGCTTTACTCATCGGGCACTTGAAGTACTTAAGAAGGTCGCCTCTCAGAACAGGCCCAATTTCCCCGTCAATGATATCACCAAGCAGCAGGACAAGGTCAGGTTCCATTCTTTCAAGCATCCCTGACAATTTTTTCATACTCCTTTTTCTTATTATACTGCCAAGATGAATATCGGAAACAGCTGCCATCCTCAGTGCTTTTATTTCGCCTGCTGATTTATTGACTGTGATGTTATACTCTTTGATAACGGGGATAAGCGCATTTGTGAATCCTGCTGTTATTAATAGTGTTGAAACTGCGACTGTGATAATGAACGACCATTTTTTAAACTGAGCAATACTCTCATTATCAACTAAACCGGAGGCCCTTGAAATAAGGAGAATTATGTCGGAAAGAAAAAGAAACAAGAATCCGTAAAGCATGAAAGCCAGCCAGAACCCACCAATAATGTTCAGTATATCTGAAAAAACTGTCGAATGTCCGGCTTCAAGTATTTTCCCGGCTACAAAAGTACCGGCAAGAACAATGAACACAGTAACGTAAAGAATTTTAAGATTTCTTGAATCAGCTATTGCATTGTAACCCTTGAGGAAGATATAAATGTTTATCAGGAAATATATTGTGAAAACTATAATAAAGAATAAAGCCATCTGGTAATTTTTCATTAGAGATTGATTTATATTTCCAGGCTGCTAAAAGTCCTTTTGCCCTTAACATAAAACTCAAAAACGAGACTCTTGTTCAATATAAGCTTGTCATTTTTGTCACCACATTTTTTGCTTATCCGGGAGGCTCTTTTTTTCTTAAGGGTGGTAATATTTTTATAATAAGAGATGTGAGCTTTGAAGATGGCTTTTGCATTTGCACTCTTCCCTCTGACAACAAAGATCAGGGCTGCCAGGCCATCAAGCAATTTTCTTACAAACAGGACAAGATGATAGTTTTTACCAGGCAGATTTTTATAAAGCAGAAAAAGATTATTCCTGAAATTAAGATACGTCTTTAAAGGTGAGTCGTAGGGAAGGGCTCCGCCGCCGACATGATAAACAATTGAATCGGGAATGAAACTTACTCTTAAACCTGCATTGCGAAAACGCCAGCACAGATCTACCTCTTCCATGTGAGCAAAAAAATCATTATCAAAACCATCGAATCTTTTCCATTCTTCAGCTCTTAATACCATGCATGCTCCGGTTGTCCAGAATATCTCTTTCAGGTCATCATACTGACCCGAGTCTTTCTCAACAACATTAAAAATACGTCCACGACAAAAAGTATAGCCGAATTTATCAATAAAACCTCCTGCGGCACCTGCATATTCAAATTGGTCCCTGTTATCGTAAGAAAGAATCTTAGGCTGACATGATGCTGTGTCAGGATTCTTATCCATATAACTTATCAAAGGTTTCAGCCATCCCGGAGTTACTTCAACATCTGAATTGAGAAGTACAAAGTAATTTGCTTCAAGCTGAGCAAGTGCAAGGTTGTAACCTCCGGCAAAACCGTAATTCTTTTCCAGCCTTATAACGTTGATTTCGGGAAAATTCTCAGAGATCCAGTTAACCGAGCCGTCGCCGGAGTTATTATCCGCGATACATACAACTGTTTCTTTGTCAACCGAATGATTTACAACACCGGACAGAAACATTTTTAGATAATGCAAACCGTTCCAGTTCAAAATAACTACTGCTGTTTTAATCATTCTGAGAGGGTTTTTTATGTTTCCATCTGCGATGACTCCAGATCCAGTATTCCGGTTTCTCCCTTATTATTTCTTCGAGCCTTTTTACATGGCTGTCAGTGACCCAATGTTCCGGAAGACCGTTCGTGTGTTCAAAAAGAGTCTCGGCAGTAAAAGTATAATAGCCTCGCTTTACTTTTTGCACGTTGAAAAAAACAAGGTACATGTCAAACTTTGCAGCTAATCTTTCCGGACCCAGATAAACAGGAGTATCCTGATTAAGAAAAGTTGTCCAGTACCGTATATCCGGCAGCGGGGGAGTCTGATCGGCGATAAAACCATAAATTACCGCCTCATTTTTCCTACGGTTAGTTATAATTTCTCTTAATATGCCTGACATGGTAACAAGACCCAAATTGTTTCTTGACCTTAGCTTATTCAGAAATTGATTGAATAGTTTGTTTTGCAAAGGTTTGTAAATACTGATGTTTTTATGCAGGGTATATAAAGGCAGACAGGTTCCAAGCCATTCCCAGTTGTTATAATGGCTCAGAACAACAGCTACATCACGGTCTTCTTTGAATAGTCTATTTACCAGTCCCGGATTTGTGAATATAAATCGCTTTAAAAGTTGTTTGTTACTTAAATGTGTAAGTTTCAGGGTTTCAACAAACAGATCTGCCAGATGCCTGTAGAATTTTTTTTCAATTACTTTTCGTTCCTCAGGAGTCTTATCGGGAAACGCGTTTCTCAGGTTGGTTGATACCACCTTTCTCCTGTAACCGGGGTAATAGTAAAGAAGCAGGAAAAGAGCATCTGAAAACAGATAGAGAATCCCGAGAGGCAGCAGTGTTACTATCCAGTTAACGGCATAGAAAAAATAGAATCCGATTCTACCCATCGGCTCAAACAGTATTATCATTCATAAAATTACCTACTATTTTCAGGATTTCTGAATAAACCAGGTCGTTTGCAGCTATTACCTCAGCACCTGTAAGATTCTTCATGTTACCCGAAAAATCGCTGACATATCCTCCGGCTTCTCTTACAATCAGCATGCCGGCGGCAATATCCCATGATTTAAGCTCGTATTCAAAGAAGACTTCAAATCGTCCGCAGGCTACATAGGCCAAATCGATCGAGGCTGATCCCAGCCTTCTTACTCCATGGGTGTTCTTAAGAAAATATGTAAGACAGTTAAGATAAGGAGTAAGCCTGTCAAAGTAATGATACGGGAAACCTGTTGCTATTAGTGATCCTGATACTTCTGCAATCCCGGATACGTTTATCCTTCTGCCATTAAGCCATGCTCCGCCATCCTTCCAGGCACTGAAAGTTTCGTGGCCTCCCACTTCATAAACCACACCGGCAATAACCTCATCATACTCTTTCAGACCTATGCTGATCGCGAATGGATGCAATCCGTGAATAAAATTTGTGGTTCCATCCAGCGGATCAACGATCCAATTGTATATCTGTCCTTCACTTGCCAATGTGCCTTCCTCAACATGAAAACCTGCTTCAGGTAATATACTGCTGAGTTTTTCGATGAGCATTTTTTCTGACCCTTTATCAACATAACTTACAAAATCGTTCAACCCTTTGGTCTCGGCCTTCTTTATGTCAAATACCTCAGATTCTTTTAGAATATATTCCCCTGTTTCTCGTGCCGCTGATTCAATCAGTGAACAAATCTGTTTTAAATCCATTTTTGTCTAATCAATTATTACTGCACTCATTTTGCCTGTTCTGGAGATTCCTGTAAGCTTCACCTTTCTTATATTGCCCGGAAGCCGTTTCTGCCAGGGATGTTCAACCCTCAGGTAGTTACCTGTGAAACCTGTAACCATGTCTTCATGACGGGAATGTTCGAATAATACAGTACATACCTGTCCGATGTTATCT
>DCVC01000325.1:0-7794 GCA_002328625.1 Bacteroidales bacterium UBA2198 | reverse complement strand
CTCCGATTCCTGCCGCCGGTATTTTTTCTTTTATCAATCTGACTCTGTCGGAGAAAAGTTCTCTTTTATATCTCCTTCCCATTCTGTGAAGTATCTTGTTGCAACCGCTTTGCAAAGGAATATGGAAATGTGGCAGGATCTTCCGGTTTGCTGACGCTATTTCAACAATTTCATCTGTAAGCAGGTTCGGTTCAACAGATGAAATTCTCCATCTTTCAATTCCCGGAACTTTAACAAGCTCTTTAAGCAGTGTATAGAATGAATCACCTGTTGATTTTCCGAAATCACCTATATTAACACCTGTAAGCACGATCTCCCTGACACCCTTTTCAGCTATTCCGGCTGCTTCCCCGGTCAATGTCTTGATTTCGGGATTTCTGCTTTTCCCCCTTGCAAAGGGCACCGTACAATATGCACATCCATAATCACACCCGTCCTGGATCTTCAGGAAGGAGCGTGTCCTGCCACCTACTGAGTATGATGACTTAAACTGATCATCTTGAGAGAGGTTGCATGAGTGAATTTCGGCCTTACTCTTTTTCTCGAGCTTTTCAAGATAATCGGCTAATAAGAATTTTTCATTAGTGCCAAGTACAAGATTGACACCGGGAATTGATGCAATATCCTGGGGCTTGAGTTGAGCATAGCAGCCCGCAACTGCTATCAGTGCATCAGGCGCCATGTGAATGAATTTCCTTATTGCCTGCTTGCACTTCTTATCTGCGGTATATGTGACTGAACATGTGTTTATGACATAAATATCAGCTCTGCCATTTGCAGGTACTTTTTCATAACGGTCTTCCGGAAGTAATCTTGAGATAGCAGAGGTCTCAGCAAAATTGAGTTTACAGCCGATTGTATGAAAAGCCACCCTTTTCTTGTTATTAACCATCTTCTTTCTGCTGCGATTACATCAGGGATCTTTCAGTCTGATCTCCTATTTTTTTTGTTTTGTGAGGAAAACATTTCTGAATTGTATATCCTTGCCCTCACTCTGAAGGCAAATGTGTCCTTTACTCATTGATGCACCCGTGCCCCTGTTCTGTAATACTCCGTTGACTGTCACTTCAATTGTATTGCCTTCACAAATTACTTCCATCGTGTTCCATTCGCCAACAGCTTTTTCGGAGGATGGTGCCATCTTCCTGACAACTCTCGATGATTTATCTTTGCGTTCATTCATATCCGCTCCTCCCATGCAGACGAAATCCCCGGCATTTCCTGCCGAAAGCTGACATTCAAAAGTTTTGATCCATATTGTATCAGGAGGCTGGGCGTGAACAAAAACTCCGCTGTTCGTAGCCTCAGCCGGCCATCGCCACTCAACGTGAAGCTGGTAATCAGAATACGAATCTTTTGTCCGCATGTAACCAAAAGGATCGCCTGTAATATTAATTAGCCCATCCTTAACAGTAAATACTTTTGCCGGGTCAACTTTTTGATCTTTAAGGTAGAATACCCAGTTATCAAGATTTTTACCATTGAAAAGCATTATAGCTCCCTTTGGGGTGTTTTTCTTGTTTTTAACTCTCTTTTGTTTGTCCTGTGCTGAGACGGCGGATGCAGCGATAAAAATGAATATCAACAAAGCTGCGATCTGGACGGGATACTTTCTCATGATTTCAGGTTTTAAATTATGAAATTTTCTAAAACAGGTTATTTATTTACAATAGTTTACTTGCAAGCTCAGCCAGGAAACTCCGTTCACCCTTCACAAGGTTCACATGCGCAAAAACATCCTGATCTTTCATCTTATCTGAAAGGTAGCTTAAACCATTTGATGCCGTGTCCAGGTATGGAGAATCAATCTGCTCAATGTCACCGGTGAAGACCATTTTTGTTCCCTCACCGGCTCTCGTAATGATTGTTTTAATTTCGTGAGGTGTAAGGTTCTGGGCCTCATCAACAATAAAAAAGATGCTTGAAAGGCTTCTTCCCCTAATATAAGCCAGTGGAGTAATGACAAGCTTCTCCTCTTTCATCATATCATTTATCCTTATGAATTCGGGACTCTGGTGACTGAATTTGTGCTTTATGACAGTCAGATTATCATAAAGTGGCTGCATATAAGGTTCCATTTTTTCCTTAACATCGCCGGGGAGAAAACCAAGGTCTCTATTCGCAAGAGGAACGATAGGACGTGCAAGAAAGATCTGTTTATATCTTTTGTGCTGCTGAAGTGCTGCTGCAAGAGCAAGAAGGGTTTTCCCGGTACCTGCTTTACCGGTAAGGGAAACAAGTTGTATTTCAGGATTTGAAAGTGCTTCAAGGGCGAAGGTCTGCTCTGCATTCCTGGGCTCAATACCGTATGTCGTCTGTTTTATCACCCTGTTAAGCATTTTATTGACAGGATTATAATGAGCAAGAGCGCTTGATCCATTGTTTTTCATTATGAAGAACTGGTGTCCCTTAATGGTGGGGTCAAGATTGAAATCTGAGGCGTTAACACCCTCGGGAAGCTCATAAAGCTTGCTGATAAGATCCTGTGTAATACTTTCCATTACTTTAATGCCCTTATACAGGTCATCAATATTGGCAACCTTATCATTCTGATAATCCTGTGCAATTATTCCAAGCGACTTTGCCTTCATCCTGAGATTAATATCCTTGGTAATCAGAACAACAGCCTTGTTCTTATTTGAGTTGCATACATATTCAGCTATCGCCAGAATGCGGTGATCGGCAGTTCTTTCGGGGAAGGACTGGCTTACTTTTTCAGAGAAATCGCGACCTGTTTCAATATGCAGGTTGCCAAGATTCTCTCCAAGAGGAATATTAGCAGTTAACAGCATATCCCCCGACAGTTTGTCAAGCTCACGTGTGAACTCACGTGCATGGAAATTTATCAGATCATTGCCTCTTTTGAATTTATCAAGCTCCTCAAGAACGACAATAGGAATTATCACATCATTCTCTTCAAAATTATAAATGCATTTATAATCGTGAAGAAGAACATTTGTGTCAATAATAAACAGTTTCTTATTGTGTTTCTTTTTCATCGACAAGTAACATAAAGTCAATCAATTATGCAAAAGTGCGAATCATTCATTAAAGCTGCAAAAATAACGAAAATAAAGCATTAATTGGTATCGATGTTGAAAGTATGTTAATTTGTAGTTGAAAGGATGGAAGAGTTTAAGGAGATGAAACAAGGACTGAATCTGCAGATATAAAATGAACTACAAAGAGACTATCGATACTCTTTACAGGCAACTTCCTGCTTATCACAGGATTGGAAAGGCAGCCTACAAAAGTAATCTTAATAATATTTTAGCCCTGGATGAATATTTGAAACATCCGCACAGAAAATATAAGACAATCCACGTGGCAGGCACCAATGGCAAGGGATCTGTATCGCACCTGATTGCATCAATTCTACAGGAAGCAGGATATAGGACCGGGCTTTATACATCTCCTCACCTGAGAGATTTCAGGGAAAGAATAAAGGTGAACGGGAAACCAATTAAAAAAAGAAGTGTCGTAGAATTTGTTAAAAGACATTCTGAATTCATAGGATCATTAAATCCCTCATTTTTTGAAATCACGGTTGCAATGGCCTTTAATCACTTTGAAGCAAGCAATGTTGAAATAGCAGTTATAGAGGTCGGGTTGGGGGGCAGGCTTGATTCGACAAACATTATTACACCTCTTTTGTCAATTATAACAAATATAGGCCATGATCATATGGATCTGCTCGGGAATACCATCGAAATGGTTGCTACCGAGAAAGCAGGAATAATTAAGAACAACATACCTGTTGTTGTTGGCGAAACACAGGATAAAATAAAGGATATTTTCATTGCCAGAGCTTCTGAAGCCGGATCGGAGATCTTTTTTGCAGATCAGAATTTTACCTGTTTTCTTGAGAGTTACGATTATACGAACGGAAGCAGAGGGTTCACAATTACCGATAACCGATCAGACAGATTATTTGAAGGGCGGATTCCGCTTGCAGGGGATTACCAGTCAAAGAACCTTCAAGCGCTGGCTCAGGTCTTTTACCTGTTGAAGGATGTTTTAAAAATAACAGATTCGAATCTTATTAAAGGTATCAGAAAAGTGGTCAGAAACACAGGACTTTTTGGACGATGGCAGGTTCTGGGACACAATCCTCTGATTATTTGCGATACAGGGCATAATAGAGAAGGTCTTGATTACGTCATTCAGCAATTAAAGAGTATCCCAAAAACGAAGCTCCGTTGTGTCATAGGATTTGTGACCGATAAGGATCTTGGTCTGGTTTTACCTTTGTTCCCTGCCGATGCGTATTATTATTTCACGAAAGCATCTGTACCAAGGGCACTCCATGAAAATGATCTGATGAAAGAAGCCTGCAAATATAAGCTTAAGGGTGAGAGATATCCCAATGTGTCGGAAGCAATGAAAGCAGCAAAAAATGATGCTGTTGGAACAGATGTTATTTTTATTGGAGGAAGCACATTTATTGTTGCAGAAGTCATTTAAATTTTGTATATTTAATATTTTACACCCTTATTATCAGCCAAAATGAGAAAAGCTGTGTTGTTTCTTCCGTTCCTGTTTTTGTTTGCAGTTCTATACCCGCAGCATGAAAAAAAAATTGTCATCCTTCATACAAATGACCTTCATTCGCGGCTTGCAGGTTATGCTCCCGAGAAAAACTATACACCTCTTTCTGTAAATGATGATAAAACAATTGGAGGATTTGCCAGGATCTCAGCCATTATTAAAAATGAAAGGGATATTAACCCTGACAACATACTTGTAATTGACGGGGGTGATTTTCTGATGGGGACTCTTTTTCACAGCCTGGAAGCCGGGACAGGTTTTCAACTCAACCTGATGAAGAAAATGGGTTACGATGCTGCTTGCCTGGGCAACCATGAGTTTGATTTTGGCCCTGAAAAACTGGCAGAAATCATAAAAGTATCCGGAAAGAACGGAGATATACCTTCTTTGCTGTTAAGTAATGCACTTTTTAACAGCAAAGATGTGAAAGACGATGCTCTTGAAAGACTTTATTCAGATAATTTATTGAATAAGAAGATGATAATTGAGAGAGACGGTTTAAAAATAGGTTTGTTTGCTATTTTGGGCAAAGTTGCTGATCACGATGCTCCTTATGCTTCTCCGGTAAAGTTTGCCAGGCAAAAGGCTTCGGCAAGGAACCTTGTTAAGGAGCTTAAGGCTGAAAGATGCGATTTGATAATCTGTTTATCTCATTCGGGGCTCGAAAAGAACAAAAATGGTGAGTGGGATGGCGAAGATGTTGCACTAGCCAGATCGGTACCAGGAATAGACATTATTATTAGCGGCCATTCACATACAAAACTTGATCAACCACTTAATATAAATGGAGTTAAAATAGTGCAGTCAGGGGAATATGGACAGTTTGTCGGACGGCTTGAGCTTATTTTCATCGACGGTGCTTTAAAATCAAATAATTACAGATTAATACCTGTTGATGATCAGATCAATGGTGACCCTGATGTTCATCAGAGTATAGAAAATCAAAAAGAGAAAGTGAACAGCGAGATTCTTGAGCCTCTCGGTTTTGACTACTCTGACCCAGTAGCTGAAACAGATTTTCTGCTTGAGTGTAACGAACAGGGTGACTTATTTTCAAGCAACCTCGGACCCATGGTAGCTGACGCTATTCATTCATATGTAAATAAATACAGCACCGGAGGAACTGATGTAGCCATTGTTGCTGCAGGAGTGATTCGCGACAGGATAGTGCCAGGAATTCAGACTGCTCCTGATATTTTCAGGGTGATGTCACTTGGTTCCGGAAATGATAATGTGCCGGGTTATGCCCTTTCAAGACTGTACGTGACCGGGAAGGGACTAAAAAATATCCTGGAAATATTGCAGATAGCTTACAAATCGACCCCTTCTAACTATTGTTTTTACTCAGGAATAAGAGTAGAATACGACCCTGGAAAGGTTTTTTTAAATAAGATCAGAAAGATTGAAATCATTCGGGACGATGGGAGTCCGGAAAATATTGATTTCTCAGGAAAGAACAAAACACTTTATTCAATAACGGCAAACTCATACATGCTTGAGTTCATCGGGATAATAAAAAAGATGAGTTTTGGTCTTATAAATGTTGTCCCCAAGGATGCATCTGGAAATCATGTTAAAAACATGAAAATGGCAGTTATTGACATGGATGAAGATCTTCCCGGTATTCAGGAAGGAAAAGAGTGGCTTGCTCTTATGGAGTTTGTCAGTTCGATGAAAGATAAGAACGGAAATGGTGTACCTGATATTGACAATAAATACTCATCTGCTGTATCTGCTTTCTTCAGGGTAGAAAAATGATTGAACATTTGTGATCATTGTCTGTGCTTACCATTTGCTGAAGGGATTATCCACAACAATTCTGTTTCTTCTGTTTGCAACTGAAAGGCCGGTCTCATACATGGCTCTGGAAACCAGCTCCATTTTATTGAAGTCAATCCTTTCAATAACATCATCCGGAGAATGATAATCAGCATGAATTCCTGTTGTAAAAAAGATGACAGGTATATCTTTCCTGACAAAATTATAATGATCGCTTCGCGAGAAGAGCTGTAGCGGATTATCTCTGCCACTGAGGCTATAGTCAAAGCCGAGGGGAGTTTTTTTATCCACTTCCCCGGCAATTGTGAGCAGATCCCTGCTCTGGTTACAGGTTATGGTAAAGACAGTTGATGGCCCCGACATGTGATTATCGTCTGCTGTGTCTGCAACACCTTTTATTCTTCCTATCATGTCTGCATTCAGATTTACTACTGTTTTCTCAAGAGGAAACAATGGATGTTCAGCATAATATTTTGAACCGTACAGGCCAATCTCTTCACCCGATACCCAAAGAAAAAGTATTGACCTCAGAGGTTTCTTTTCCATTCTGCTGAATGCGTCAGCAATTTCGAGCAATGCAGCACAGCCTGAAGCATTATCATCCGCTCCCGGATACACTTTGCCACCTGTTTCCCCAACATGATCAACATGAGCTGAATAAATAATAACCTCATCTTTGAGCACAGGGTCTGATCCCTCGACGTATGCAGCGATATTGCTGATTGTTTTCTCCTCGATAAGTGATACTTCATGAATCATTAGTCTTTTTCCAGGAATTACAAAAGAGTGTGGTCTGAGACTTGAGTCAATGCTCCTTTGCAGCTCCTCCAGTGTGTGCCCTGTACCTTTAAGAAGTTCATCGGCCACAGCTCTGTGAATAAAAATTGTATTTGTCATCCCCGGGAGGCCTATCATCGGAGGCTTTGAGCCTTTCAGATTCATTACGGATTTCAATTGTCCTGCAATGCCTGGATATTGTTCTTCGAATGAAGCAAATCCTGATTTGGGATCCATCACAATCAGAATGGCTTTTGCTTTCGTGGACATTAGCGACGTCAGCTTAAGCTGGATGTTCATGAATGATGACCATGTTGTGCCTTCAAACAGAAACGTTTTACCATCTTCTGACAGGGGAGCTCTGTTCATTACAAGCAATATTTTTCCCTCAGTCCCGAGATTTTCAAAATCATTATAATTGTACTTATCCGATTTTATTCCGTAACCCGCAAATATTACCTCTTCCTCAATTGAAAAATCGGTGGCAATATCCGGCAGCCACTGAAGCACAGGCACTTTAATTGTAACCGGTTCCTCGTTATCCGCCAGTACCCTGATGATTGTTTTTTCAATGTCAATCGATTTTCTTTCAATTGAATAGGGTTGAAAATAGGATTCTCCATTTGCTGGTTTGAGTCCAAAAAGCTGTACCTGGGAAGCAATGTACCGGGAAGCTATCTCAAGTCCGTC
>DCVC01000328.1 GCA_002328625.1 Bacteroidales bacterium UBA2198 | reverse complement strand
CAAGACAATAAAGAGAATTTTATCAACAAGGTGACCGGATTATTAAGGGCATTTTCAATCTCAGTGCCACATGAGGACGCTATCGCTATCAGGGATGAGGTTGCATTCTTCCAGTCCGTAAAAGCGAGAATTGTAAAAATCATTGGTGATCCGGGCAAAAGGACTCAGGAGGAGATTGAGACGGCAATCAGGCAAATTGTTTCCGAAGCGATTACTTCCGATGAAATCATTGATGTATTTGGTGCAGCCGGATTGCAGAAACCCAACATTGAGATCCTTGATGAGAAGTTCCTGAATGAGTTAAAGAATATGCCTCATAAGAACCTTGCTGCTGAACTACTGAAAAGGTTGCTGAAGGACGAGATAAAGGTCAGGATGAAGGTTAACCTTGTCCAGAGCAAGAAGTTCTCGGAGATGCTTGAGGAAGCTGTCCAAAGATACCATAACGGGATGATTGATTCAGTGGAATTTCTGGAGAAGATCCTTATCCCGATGGCAAAGGAAATAAGGGAAGCTGACCGAAGAGGAGAAATACTCAACCTTAATTTCCGGGAGCTTGCTTTTTACGATGCACTTGAAACGAATGATAGTGCTGTTGCCATCCTTGGAGACGAGACTTTACGAACTATAGCCAGGGAACTATTACAGAGTGTCCGGAACAGTACCACTATTGACTGGACCATTAAAGAGAGTGTCCAGGCATCATTAAGAAGGAATATAAGAAGGATACTCCGCAAGTATGGCTATCCACCGGATAAGCAGGAGAAGGCGATTCAGACGGTGATTGAGCAGGCAAAACTATTGGCTGATGAAATAGCTGTATAAATCAAAGTTAGAATTACAAATACAAAAAAGATAATTTTTATGGTCCTCAATACCAACAAGGCTTTTAGATTAATTCATGAATCCCTTGATAGCACTATTTTTTGCTGTCCAACTGGAAAAATGGATAAGTAATCAAAATAGTTAATCCGCTCAAGTAGATGCTTATTTCTCAGGAATATTGCTGCAATGATACGTGATAAGATAAATAAAATGCGAATTTTAGATTCCGAATCTAAAAGGATTATGTACTATATAACAATGGAACTCTGGTTAATGTTATTTAATCTTCCTATAGCTAATCAAAGCAGTTTCTGTAAGGCTATAAATAAATCGTTAAAACTCCCGAGTTTGACACTTCATTTTTTTAACTATTTAATATAAAACACATTACAATCACAAAAAAATTTTGTGACACTACATTTCTTCTTTTTTCAGGATTTTTGGTGGGATCTTTATGCTGATAGAATTTAGCAGCTTCATTGCATTTTCCGGTATATCAGTTCGCAACCAGATTGTCTGGTTTTTTATTTTTATGGGAATAGCTAATACCTGATTGAGTTCCTTTAAACCCTGAACAGTTGTTAATGGTCTGGATTTTATACAATCCTTCCCAATTGCCTTTGAGTTAAGTATCTCAGCCTTTGTGCGAAGATTTCTTGTGAGGTGTGCTTCGCAAAGGTAAGCAAGGAAACAAATCATGATGTGTCCAATGATACGATCATCTGTCCAATGGAACACAGGTCTGGTTCTGAATGTTCCTTTCAGTTCACCGAAAGCATCCTCTATACGCCAGAGTTGTTTGTATTCTGAGATGATACGGGCAGCCGACATAGAATCCTTTTTTACATTGGTAATTATGCCAAAAAAGCCATCCTTTTTTCTTTCTTTTTCAATAGCTTCCTGATTCAGTGTCGGTTTGTTTTTACTGCTTATGCAAACATATTTTTTGTAATTGGAATTGCTGACAAAATCTTTATCACTTACATTCTTTCGCGATAATTTTTTTCTGATTTTGTCCAGTATGTCTTCTCTGGCCTTGCTATCCCTTTCAGCCCTGCTCTTTGACCATGTAACAATGTAACGATCCTGATCTTTTTGGGTCTCGTACCAGGCAAGTTCATCATTAACAAAGGAGAACCGGTCGATGTCATAAAATTCATCCTGAATGATTTTTTTACTGGTTCCGATTTTGAACCCAACTATGAACTCGCCGGAGTCTTTTCTCAAATATTTTAAGTTTTCAGACGAAAACAGTCCCCGGTCAGCTACAAAAATAAAACGGTTGACTGTAAATTTTTTACGCAGTTTGCTTACCATTCCTTCAAGGGTTTTCCCTTCAAAGGTATTGCCCGGATGAACTTCAAATCCCAGAGGTATACCTTCAGTATCGGTTAGTAATCCAAGAACCACCTGTGTACAATCACTACGTTTTTCCTTGCTGTAACCAAAACGAGGTAAATCTGCAAGGTCGGTTCTGGTACTCTCAAAACGAAGGGTTGTCAGATCGTAGAGCACAACATCAACCTGAACGTTGAACAGATCTTTCCCATAATAAAAGAGTTGTTTTTCAATATCTTCCTTATGGATAGAAAGTAAATCCAGACTCCTGTATAAATGATGAAGCTCAATATCATTGTCAAATAATCCGGGATAAAAACGATCCAGCATTCTATCCCACAACCCAAGCTTGGAAATCGGTTCCATAAATCTTGATACTACCATCGAAAAAACTGCCCTCTCAAAGTTAAACTGCAGACGATCATGCTTTTGGGCAATACCTGAAAGCACATTACTGATACCCAGTTGCTCTGACATGTATTGCAGAAGCAATAATGGACCAAACAAATAGGCCTGACTTATATCAATTGATGAAGCCAGGTTCAGTGCGTTGACCCTATCGAGATGTTTGCTAACAGCCTCCGCCAATTTTTCAAGTTTCCCTTCTTCGACTCGTCCAAGAGAAAGCAACACTCTCTGACGTACCTTCCCATCATGACGGAAGGACTCTACAAGATGATAATAAGCATTGCCCCGACTGTTTTTTGTGACTCTGATATACATGTGTCATTGTTTATGCAGCAAACATATGAATAAATACAATTAGTTGTACAGTTAATCTATATAATTGTTCACTACATTTTTGAAAATCGGGAATAAGAATCACGATTTTATGCGGGTTTCAGAAGGTCCAACCGCCCTGAACTGTCAAACTCGGGA
>DCVC01000104.1 GCA_002328625.1 Bacteroidales bacterium UBA2198 | reverse complement strand
GACCTTGCGGCGGTGTGACACCTGAAAGGAACTGTTATGTTGATGAAACAAGAAAGTGTGTATGGGACGCTATCTTAAAAAGGGCTTTTAAAACCGGAAGAGAAGAGAATCTGCTTGAGGTACTGCCGCCACTCGACTGGAACAAAGTCGGCACCGAGACATGGTGTGATGTCATAAGAGAGGTCAGAAAGGTTGGAACATGGAGATTTATTTCCGGTATAATGTCGAAATCCGGAGAGAAAAGAAATTCTGTCCGCGATTCGGTGTTTAAGACTATTCGCCAGCCTGCATGGTGGCAGGGTGATTCGGATTATCATCCTGCTTCTTATGATGATCCGGTATCGAACCTGGAAAACCGTTTGAGAAAAGGTGAGTATGTGATCGCAACTGAGGTTACTCCTCCCCTGAGTCCTGATACCGACCGGCTTGGATATAATATTGAACTGGTTAAACCTTACGTTACAGCAATTAATTTTACGGATGCATCATCTGCCAATCCTAAGATGTCGAGCATAGGATGCAGTAAGCTGGCACTTGAACTTGGAGCTGAACCTGTTTTCCAGATCGCATCACGCGACACCACACGAACAGGATTACAGTCGACAGTTGTCGGTGCTAACGCCATGGGTATTAAGAATATACTATGTGTCACAGGCGATAATCCAAGAGTGGGACCCTCCCCGGTGAGCGATATGAATTATGTTGATGTTGATTCAGTGCAGATGTTGTGGATACTTAGAAGAATGAGAGATGAGAGTGTTTATCTGGACGGAAGAAAGATGAAGAAACCTCCCAGGTTCTTCCTGGGTGCTGCCACATCTCCTTTTGCATCAGATCCTGAATTACAAGCTATCAGGGACCATAAGAAAGTAAATGCCGGAGCCCAGTTCTTTCAGACCAATCTTATTTTTGAACCGGAAAGACTTGATTTATGGCTTGAACAGCTGGACAAGAGAAATATTCTTGAGAAAGTATATATTCTTGCCGGTATTGCTCCTCTTAAGAGTTATAAAGCAGCCATTTATCTTCACGAGAAAGTTCCTGGTGTATTTCTTCCTGAGTATATCCTTAAAAGAATGGAAAAGGCCGGTGAAAAATCATCTGAAGAGGGAATACAGATTGTCCTGGAAATTATTGATAAAATAAAAGGTAAACAAGGCATAAATGGCATTCATCTGATGACTATGGGCTGGGAGTCTGCTGTGGAGAGGATTGTGAAGGAAGGTGGTCTGATTAAACAAAAGTAATACGGATCACAGATCCAAGTATTAAAAAGCTTAGAGTGCAAAAGTCGATCTTTCAATTCAGTTTTTCAGAACTTAACCTGAATATTGACCAGGTTGGGAAAGTTCTTGGTTGCAAGAGCGGCGAATCGCTTGAGGCAGTATCATCTCTTATCTCGGATGTCTTCAGGGAGGCTGAAGAAATATGTACCATAAGAGCAGAATATGAAATATTCCCGGCAGTTAAATTTGTTTCATCAACAAAATCGATAGTAATCAATGACATAATCTTTAATATCAATAAGATTGTTTACGGTCAGATAAAGAAATCTGAATCAGTAGCCCTCTTCCTGTGCACTGCCGGAGAAGAGATCGGTTACAGGAGTAAGAGAGCAATGAAAGACGGTGACCTGTTAAAGGGATATATATATGATATCACAGGTAGTGAGATAGCAGAAGCCGCTGCTGATATTATGCAGAACATTCTGGAGAATAAAGTGTCATCTGAGGGCAAAAGGATAACAAACAGGTACAGTCCGGGATATTGCGGATGGGATGTAGTTGAGCAGCATAAATTGTTTACCCTTTTTCCATATAATTTCTGTGGTATAAGACTAACGCCTTCGGCGCTTATGGATCCGGTTAAGTCAGTAAGCGGCTTAATTGGAACAGGTGAAAATGTAAAAAGGCATCCTTATACCTGTAGCCTGTGCGATATGCAGGATTGTATTTATCGGAAAAAGAAGCCTTAGCGGCATAATGGTGGAACAGATCAGTAAAATCCAATAATTTTTTAATATAATTTATAATTCACGACTTCAAATAACAGAATGAATCACTGATCCGCGTAAATTAAAATCCTTTGTTATTCCCCGGAGCTGTATTTTTTAAATTCTTGTTCTATCTTGGCTTCAATATGATTTCCGCCATGTACGAGAACACGGTACCGTAATAAAAGCCGCGTTCCATTTTTCAGGAAGGTCTCTTCTCCGTTTTCAGGCCAGTACATAGGGGTAGGTGACATGAAACCGTAATCTCTGGTAAACCAGGGAGAAGGATACCACGGATTGGAGGGATGTTGCATAATTGCCACTCCTTCCGTTGCGCATCCCCTCTTGCCATAAAAATCAATCCATGCCGATCTTTTGCCAAAAGTCTCTTTTTCGCTGACCTCTCCTTCTGCATTTATCATTGTTCCCCCGTTGTCAACTGCCAGATCAGCTGCCATCCTGACACTGAAAAGAGAGTGGTTTGTTTTCAGGATATGAACATCCATAAGCATTTCCATTGATATCTCGACATCGATCTGATACAGGTCTGGCAAGGGAGATGTTATCGTGTATTTACGGGTATCTTTAACCGGTGATGTTGCACCCGGCCTGCTCCAGATGCACTCATCAGCAATTACAGCTGAATCACCACCCTGCCTGATTATCCGGGCATTAACAGAGATGATCCTGCCCCGTTCCAGTCCCTCTTGCCAGTAATTTCCTCCATTAACGAGGTCGCAGCCGAAAAAGAGTGATGAATGATGAGGATAAATTGCGTTACGCATGGAAGTGACTGATCCCCCTGAAAGTGGTGCGTTCACCGGAAAAAAGAACGGATATTTCTCATCATCTGAAAATATATAACTGGTAAAGAATTTCCCGTCAATAGTGACATGTATCTTTGAGCCGGTCTTTTCAGCTGTTATTTTTGCTCCTTCTGAAGGGAAGAACGTCATTAATCCCGTGATTAATAAAAGGATTGTGCAATGCCTCTTTTTCATAAGCACTTACATTCTTAAATAGTCTGTCCCGTACGGTTTACGCTGTGGCAAGGAGAGCCATTTATTGGCTTCATCATCATTTATGAATCTTTCTTTCTCAGGGTCCCAGTATAATTTGCGTCCGAGCTTCATGGCTATATGTGTCACGAGGCATATTGTACATGCACGGTGACCGACCTCTGCGGGGGAGATGGGTTCTTTTCGTGATTTGATGCATTCAAGCCAGTTACCGTGGTGTTCATTGCTTTCATACAAATGAATCTCATTTGGTCCTATTACCGAAGTCAGTATTCCAGGGTCGCTTGCATCAAGGGCTTTGATGTTTTTACTCTCAGCTGCAGGATCGCTGGGTGTGACACTGTAGTCACCCCGTGTAACAAATATCCAACCATCAGCACCCTCATATTTAATTCCGTTAGGATATCCGCCGCTGGTAAGCACTGTTATTCCATTCTTATATTCAGCTTTTGACATAAAGTCTCCGTGTACATCCCAAAGTCCTGATTTTGGGAATTGTGCTACAGCTTCCACAGTGGCAGGACCTGTATATTCAGTATCCATTCCCCAGGCAGCCGACTCATAATGATGTTGACCCCAGCCTGTTATCATACCGGCTCCGAACTGTTGACATCTCAGCCATCCGGGTCTGTCAGTTATGCTGTTCTGCGGGTGCACCCTCATTTCGGTATAGTATACTTCCGGGGTGGAACCCAGCCATGCATCATAATTAAGGTTTTTCGGGACCGGTTGTTCGGGAGCTTCCGGACCTGCAGAATCTCCTGGCAGGCCTATCTTGACTGTGTGAAGTTTACCTATCCGGCCGTTTCTTACAAGTTCAGCAGCATACCTGAATTGTACAGAAGAGCGTTGCTGGGTTCCAACCTGCAGAATAACGCCTTTTCTTTTAATTACATCACTCAGAAGTCTTCCTTCCGCGATAGTTAATGAGTTAGGCTTCTGAAGATAAATATCCTTTCCTGCCAGGGCCGCTTCGATTGCCGGCTGGGCGTGCCAGTGATCGGGCGTCGATATGATTACGGCATCGATACCCTTGCCTGAAATTATTTCATGGTAGTCTTCACAGGTTTTAACATTAACATATCCTGTTTTACCGGTCTTCTTTGTGTAGTAATTCTCAATAAACTCTTTCCCTTTGGCAAGTCGGATTGAATCATAATCGGCGACCGCAATTACCCGTGCTACATCATATTTTAATGTTTCTTCAAGGTCATGGACCATAGCGATTCTTCCAAATCCGATCTGCCCGATGTTTATTTTATCACTTGGAGGATTTTTGCCAATTACTGATGAGGGTATAATAGTTGGTATAACTACAGTACCGGCTGCAGCAGTGATTGTATTGGAGATGAATTTCCTTCGTTTCATATTTATCTGATATTTGAAGAATAATTGGTTTTGAAGATAAACAATTAAATAAGATTATCACAATTAAAAAGAGAGGCTGCCTCTTTTTTGAGGAAGCCTCAGTTACATTAGCTTTAATATCTAATAGCCCGGATTTTGCTGGTATGTATTTATACAACGGGTTATCTGATTTGCAGGGATAGGACGCAACAGATGGTATTCCTTAATATTAGGGGCTGCATCAGGATTATAGGCTTTGACACGGTTAAGGAGTTTACCGGTTCGTTTAAGATCGAGCCACCTGCTCTGTTCTCCGAAACACTCTCTTGACCACTCATCAAGGATAAAATCCAGATCCACATCATTAGCAGTTACTTCCATCTGAGGCTCCTTGCCATCAAAAGCAGCTCTGCGCCTGATAGTATTAATATATTGAACAGCATTGTTTGCATTGCCGTCTCTTCCCAGCATTGCTTCAGCTGCCAGAAGGTATGTTTCACCGAGCCTGAAAACGATAAAGTCGCGTGAACCTTCCTGCTCGTTAAGTGAAGAGCGAAGGTTGTCATCAATCTTCCATGGCGACGGGAAAATATTTATATTGTTGTTGGTTACGGAAAGATTTGACCTCCACAGCGACCAGCTTTCGTCAATATCGTTGATATTCCATGAGAAGATGTTAGCATAAGGAAGTCTCGCCTGAAGAGCATTAAATTTAGCCTGGTCCAGATTCTCGTCGGTTATCCATATACATGTATCACCCAGGTTAGCACCGGCCGGCAGTCCTGATGTTGAGTTGAAGTACCACACAATCTGGAATGATTTAAGGAACCTTGCATCTACATCAATTGGTCTGAAGTTTTCCAGTAACCAGGCAGTTGGTCTGAAACGGATCCATGGACGTCCGTAACCATGTCCAAGGCCACGAACAAGGCCTCCTTTGTCATATACTTCGTACCATGGTCTGAAATAAAGATGAGTTTCATTACCCATCGGATTCAACAGGGGATTAATATCATACTGAACTGAAAAAATAATCTCCTTATTCTTTTCATTAGTATGGGACAGTTTTCCATTAGCATCAGCAATATTATATATCTGCTGATAGTCATCGAGAAGAATATGTCCCGAATTATTTATCACTTCCATGGCCAGGGTTGCAGCGTTACTGAAATCGTCCGGCTTAGCGTATGATTTATAAGCCCGGGTGAGGTAAACCAGTGCAAGGTGATGCTGTGCAGCCGGTTTGGTTATCCTTCCGAATTCAGTCTGAGTCAAAGGCAGGTTGTTTATGGCAAACTGAAGATCTTCAATAATCGCATCGTATATCTGATCTTCAGGTGTACGGTTTGCCTCAGTTTCAACGCCGATAGTTTCCTCGAGTGTCAGGTGCACAGGCCCAAACAATTCAACCAGAAGGTAGTAGTAATGAGCTCTGAGAAAACGCACTTCACCCAGGAATACATTCTTTCTAGCATCAGGAATTTTGGCATCCGGAGCGCGTCCGACCACTGCATTACATGTATTGATTGATCTATAAAGATATTGCCACGGATTCCAGAAGGATTCCGATTCAGCATTCAGGCCTGCTTCATATTTATTAATTGCATGTGCACCTCCGTGTCCGCCATTGGTATACTCATCTGTTCCGAATACCGTTATTTCACATGGGTCTTCCTGTCCGTAAAAATATCTAAGACCCTGGTATGCGGCATTAACAGCATCTTCGAATCCCTCGGGTGTGCCATAATGTGTATCAACTGTTACACCTGATATTATTTTTTCATCAAGTACCTCACAGGATAAGGATGATATAAGTATCAGGGTGCAGACTAAAAAAATATATTTCAATGTTTTCATATTAAATCATTTTTTATCCATGGAAATTAAAAATCAAGCAATAAACCGATAGAATTCATCCGGATTGATGGAACAGTAGCTGATACAGTACCTCCATATACTTCGGGGTCAAGGTTATCAGCCAGTTTTGAGAATATAAATGGTGTGTCAAAATTAAAAAAGACCCTGAATTTCTTGACCCTGATTTTGGTTAGTATCGATTCAGGGAAACTATACCCGATCTGTATATTTTTTACTTTGACGAAATCTCCCGGTTTATAACCTCTTGAAGTGGAATAATATGGATATTCCTTTGAGCCGTCAGGTTTAGGATGTTCATTTGTCGGATTTGTTACAGTCCAGTAATCAATATCCAGGTTGTTATACCTGCCCTGAAGTGTGGCATTATTTACTTCAAACTGGTTATATATTGTATGTCCGAAAACACCCAGAAGAAGGAATGATAAATCAACTCCCATATATTCGAAGCGTGATCCTAAGCCTACTGTAAGAGTTGGCATGTCTGATCCGAGTATTACCCTGTCATTTTGGTTCAGAATACCATCATTATTAACATCCTCCACCTTTATCTCACCGGGAACCAATGAATATGCTGCGGCTTCTGACTCTTCACCTAGCTGCCATATCCCTATTTTTCTGTAATCGTACCATACAGTTAGTGGTTGACCAATGAACCACCTGTTTCCTATGTCATCAGCTTTCGTGCCGTAAAGATCAATGATCTCCTCCTTATTTCCGAACATATTGAGAGTTGTTTCCCAGCTGAACCCGCCAGTACTTACATTTCTTGTTAAAATATTAAACTCCCATCCCCTGTTTCTGGTTTCACCAATATTTTCCATGACAGATTCAAAGCCCGAGGTGATTGGGATCTGTCTTTGAAGTAAAAGATCCTTGGTATTGGTCTGATATACCTCTATGCTTCCTGTGATACGGTCGTTGAGCAATCCGAAATCCAAGCCGATATTAAGTGTAGCGGAAGACTCCCATCGCAAATCAGGATTGGCTAAAGTTCCCGGAGCATAACCGTAAGCTGCATTACCTCCGAATGAATATATAGTCCGGGACAATGATCCTCTGGTCTGGTAGGGATTAATACCTGTGTTACCCGTTACCCCATAACTTGTCCTGAATCTGAGATCGCTGAATAGTTTCTGACCCGACATAAAGCTCTCTTTATTGATCCGCCACATGAAGGCTGCCGACGGGAAAAAGCCCCAATTGTTACCTGCAGCCAGGCGCGATGACCCATCATAACGGCCGGTAGCAGTAAAAAGGTATCTCCCCAATAGTTCGTAGTTAACCCGGCCCATTAATGACATTATACCCCATTCTGAAAGGTCACTTCCAAAGGCCAATACTTTTTCTGCTGTTCCAATATTATGGAACAGCTGTGTTTCATAAGGCACATTTTCAGCCTGTATATTTGTGTATTCGCCTCTTGATTGCTGAATACTGTACAACCCCGTAAAATTCAGGTTATGGTTGCCCCGTGTAAGTTTGTATGTAAGAATGTTTTCAAAGGTATAGTTAAAAGTGCTTCTATGTTCTTTCTGCGCTCTGGGGAGCCCCCCCTGGCGAGATGTAGAATTAGTCCCCTGAAATACACCTCTTCTGTATACATTATAGTCAGGACCATAATTCATCCGGTATGTGAGGTTCTTAAGTATGTCCACCTCGGCAAAAATATTACTGAAGACCCTCAGGGTTGTCCGTTCGTCAAGCATATTACCTTCTTCAAAATCGGCCAGTGCATTCCAGAGCAGAGGATCAGCTCCCGGGCGGTAAACCATATTACCTTCACTGTCGTATGGTTCAGCAAGCGGCGACAGATTTATGGCAGTACCGTACGGATTAGAGCCATAATTCTGAACCGAATTGGACAACTGAGTGGATGTGCCTACTCTTATCCTGTCAGATACTTTATGGTCGATGTTTGCCCTGAAAGTGTATCGCGTGAAATCCTGAGTTTTTATTACTCCTCGTTCGTTAAAATAATTTGCAGAAAGTGCAAATCCTGTTTTTGATCCACCACCGATAACACTCATCTGATGGTTCTGCTGATATCCTTTATCCAGTACTAGGTCAATCCAATTCGTGGAGACTCCGGCGTTGTGGGCTGCAATTTCTTCTGGCTGAAAGGGTCGCCCCCCAAGTTCTTTCATCCTGTAATACTCATCTCCATCCATCATGTCCGGAAGCGATAACACACTTGTTAAACCATACTGACCCGAGTAGGAAACAATCGTCGGGAAATCTCCTCCCCTGTTTGTGGAAACAAGAATAACACCATTTGCGCCTCTGGATCCATATATGGCAGTTGCAGAAGCATCCTTCAGAACTTCCATAGATTTAATATCCTTCGGGTTAATATCCATGATATTCCCTTCGTAAGGAATACCATCAACAACATAAAGAGGTTCATTTGTTGCTGTAAGCGACCTTCTTCCGCGGATGCGGATAGTTACTCCTTGACCGGGCTGGTTACCCGCGGCCAATGCAACCACACCAGTAGCCCTACCCTGGAGCGCTGAGCCGATATCAACTACCGGTAGTTCCTGAATGTCCTTAGCTGTTACAGAAGAAATAGAACCGGTTATACTTCTTCTTTGCTGCGTACCATAACCAACAACCACAACTTCATCAAGCAGACCTACATCAACTGTCATTACAACACTAACAGTAGTCCTTTCACCAATATCTATATCAGTGGCTTTCATGCCGATGAAAGAAAATGAGAGAATCCTGGCATCGGTGGGTACCGAAAGACTGAAATTGCCCTCGGTATCAGTAAGAGTACCAAAGGTTGTTCCTTTAACCTGTACCGAAACTCCTGCCAGTGGATTTTGGTCTTCGTCTGTTACTTTACCAGTAACAACTTTTTGTGCCATCAGACAGATTGAAAATCCAATAAACACAACTAGCAATAGCAGAATTTTTTTCATAGAGTTAGTTTAAAGAGTTGATAAAAAGAATGTTATACAAACTTGCCTTTTACAGGTACGACCATAATGTCAAATTTAAACAAAATAAATATAATAAATGCAATCGGTTGCAAGAAAAATTTGGAATACAAGATCATATTGTAAGAGTACCTTTAGAAAATAATTGATTAACAGCTATCTGCGGACTGAAAAAATATTTCTTTCTAATCAGGTAACTGAATGGTTATTTTCGGAAGATTGGCAAAGTAATACCAGGCGCTTTCTGCCTTATCTTTATCGATCCGGTCGTTAAAGACTAGAAATCTGTATTTAAGTACATAATTCATACCTGGTTGTAACAACCAGTCCATGTTTTTTGTCGGGCAGAAATTGGCGAACATATCGCCCCTGTCATACTGGTTTTCAGGCCATATTCTAAGAGGTTCAGGGTGATTATAATTAGTAGGAAACGACATCATGACAACGCCTGCATAATCATTGTCAATCT
>DCVC01000208.1:1096-8331 GCA_002328625.1 Bacteroidales bacterium UBA2198 | reverse complement strand
GATAATAAATCAGAATATACCTGGATTATTGATCCACTGGACGGCACATCAAATTTTGCCTCAGGTTTGCCATGGTTCGGAGTACTTATATCGGTCTTAAAGAACAGTACTCCTATAATGGGAGGAGCCTATCTGCCGGTCCAGGATACACTCTATTTTGCAGAGGCAGGAAAAGGAACATATAGAAATGGCGAATCACTCCGTATGCTCAGTGATAAAGACCTGAAGGATTCATTATTCTCTTTTTGTACTGATTTTACCGATGATATAACCTCTTTGAACCGAGGTGCAGAGATCTTTAAATATATCGTAAAAGCTTCGCGAAATATAAGGTCAACGAATTCACTTGTCGATTTTATTTATACGGCCGAGGGCGGATTCGGGGGAGTTATCAATCTGTTTACAAAGATCTGGGATATTTGTGCGCCGGCTTTAATAATCTCCGAAGTCGGAGGGGTGATGAAGAATTTAAATGGCAGTAGTATTCAGTTCAATGTCACTGAAGGATTAATTAATCAGAACTTTGCTGTAATTGCCGGTTCGAAACAAATAGTAGATTCCTTAACAGATACTCTAAAATAACTCAGGTGTAAATATATCTTACCACTTACAGATTTTATTGTTTTCCGTTCTTCAATATATTATGCAATTCATCCGATTCAAAGACTACCTTTTCAGGAGGGAACTGCGCGATCCTGATCATTGCACGTGCAACATCACGGGCATAAATCCCTTTGTATTTCTTTAATGGTCCTTCAAATATCCATCCGAAGATCTTCATAAAGCCGACAGCTGCCTTCTCACCAAAACGCGATTCATCCCTTTTTCCCATAAGCAATGATGGACGTACTATTTTTAGGTTCCCTGAATAAAGCTCTCTTACCGTTTTTTCCATTTCCCCCTTTGTCCTGAGGTAAAAATTAGCCGAAGTATGGCTGGCTCCTATAGAAGAAATGATAACTAATGAAGGAACGGAAAGGGCTTCTGCCAGTTTTGCAATTTTCTGAGGGATAATAAGATCCACCTGTCTGAATGCTTCCTGCGAACCGGCAGTTTTTATCGTTGTTCCGATACAGCAGAAGAATACTGAGGCGTTAAAACTCTCTTTCATCTTCATTAAATCAGAGAAATCCTCAAGTTTGATCTGCTCCAGCTTAGGATGTGAAACTGCCATGTCCCTTCTTATAACCGCAATAACTTTATCGAATTCGTTGTTACCGAAAAGTTCATTTACAAGCTCTTTCCCGACAAGACCTGTGGAGCCGAATACAATTGCTCTTTTATTCATCTTTTGCGATTATTATTTTAACGATTTTATATTTCTTTTTTTGATTCCAGATACTTCACAGCTTTACCTGTCAGTTTTGCATATTCAATCTCACTCAATGTAGAAGTGCCAATATAGCCTCCCGGGTTTATTACAAATATCTCATCGGCCAGGTCAATCTTACGCTTGTGCATATCATCAAGCATCTTCTTGGTGCTTACCGACCACACTTCATCGTCACCAGAATGTCCGAAAAGACCTACGCTTATTACTATGTTTCCTTCAAGTGTCAACCGCTTCTGTACAGCTATGAACTCATCCCTGAATTTTGTACTCCCGCAAAGGGTCACGATCTTATATTTACCAATCATTGATTTGCCGTTTTCGTCTGAGGGCACCTTTCACGAATGGCACACCTTGCGAAGATGCCTGAATGAATTTGCTCCTCTGTTATTTAAATAACAATACTTCTGATTACTGTGACCACTTCTGGGGTTTGCGGTCCCAGCGGTGCTTCTCCAGTTCTTTCATCAGAGCCGGATCAAGCAAACCTGCATCGCTGGCAGCCATGTTAGTTTTCACATGATCCGGTTTCCGCATCCCGGGGATGATCGTGCTTACGGTTGGTTCTCCGAGAATAAACCGGAGTGCCAATTCGGGCATAGTCATACCTTCAGGCACCAGAGGCTTTAGCGCATCAGCGCGTTCCACGCTGGGAATAAGGTTCTCAGGGACAAAATAAGTGTTACGCCAGTCACCTTCCGGCCATTTGCTGTCTTTTGTTAAGGTACCTGTCAATGTGCCTTCATCGAACGGGACCCGGGCTATTACAGCAACATTCATTTCACGGCAGGCAGGAAGAAGTTCATCCCCTGGATTCTGGTCAAAGATGTTATAAATTACCTGTACGCTATCAATCAATCCGCTCTTAACAGCTTTGATGCCGTTCCATGGTTCCCAGCGGTTCATGCTGATACCGATAGCATGAAACAAACCCTGTTTTTTCAGATCGATCATCTTGTTTATTCCTCGTTCATCATCAAGCCAGTGATCTTCCCAGGTATGGAACTGCATAAGATCGAAAGAATCAAGTCCGGCATTTTTCAGGCTTTTACTCACATATTCCTCGATGTGGTCAGGCGGGTAACAATCATCAAGCGTATATTCGAGTCTGGCCGGCCATTTGAAATTTTTTGGCGGCATCTTAGTTGCTGTATAGAGTTTTTTGCCTTTGTTTGCCCGGATGAGTTCGCCGAGCAGATGCTCACTCTTGCCGGCGCCGTAGCCCCAGGCAGTATCGAAAAAGTTACATCCCATATCCACAGCCAGCTGCAGAGAGTTAAGGGATTCTTCATCGTCCGAACCGGTCCAGCCTGCCATGCCCCACATGCCGTAACCGATCTCGCNNNTATGATCTTTGAATTGGTTTTCAGTGAGCAACAAGTAATACAAGTTAAATATAATATTGTCATTTAAAAGCTCAATCTGCTTTAAAGAATTCATTGAATTTAATATTCCACTCTTTTCTCGATTCAATGTCAAACTTTAAATGCATTCTTAGAATATTCTTATCTGTCATCTTAAGAGTGTATCCCGTAAAATCATGATAAAGTGCAGAACCTCCCTGTTTCCACGGTTGTGATTCCGGAATATATATATACATATTATAGGCGGAATAGGGTACACCTATGGAAACGCCGCTTAATATCTGTTTCCCGGGATCCCATTTGACATCTTCCAGTTCAACTGCTCCCTGAAGTATATGACGTTCAGATGATATTATTTTCGGGATGCCTGATTCCTCGTGAATGGATAAAAGCATTACTGAAGCCGGAGGGACCTTCAATTTTAATTCATTTATAACTTCCCCCATGAAACGATTATTCCAGAAATCATAAGCTACATAGCTCTTATTATCATCCAGCCCAAAACGGTTTAATGGAAACGCATACTCTTTCATTTCTGAGTCCTCACTATTAAAGAATCCTGCCACTGTCCATTCTCCAAATGACTTTTTGACTTTAAGTACAAAAACACGATGAAAATCTGTATCGAAAAGATCAACAGGCCTGGCAGCCTCACCCCATGACGGAAGAGCCTTTTTCAATACTTCTATCTTTACCGGATCGAGGTCAGGAAGTCTGTCGCCCGAGATAATATTCCCCCCTGTAAGTGCCATAAGCGATGCCGCTGCCCTGGCCTGGCAGTCTGACAGCAGGCTTATGCAAAGATGGTCAGCGTCGTTAATCCAGGTGCGTTTATGGAAATAATATCGTTTGGCAGCTGCCGGAGCGCTTCCTGTGGAATTGAAATATTGTTTCCAAACTTCAGGGGCATAACCATAGTTCTGATCCAGCTCGATCCTCATGCTGTCTAACAGACCGACAGTGACAGGTCCGGGTCCGCAGTCCTGCAGATGACACTCATTGCCGATGGCTTGCCTTATGATCTCGAAGCCTCTGCGGTATGCCATAGCATGGCTGACAGAAGGATCATAATAATGATGGGCCGATAGCAGTGACCAGTCAACGAAATCAATTTTTATCATTTCATAACCCCATTGTTTTGAGACCTTTTCAAACAGGTTGGACATCCACTCCGCCGCTCCGGGATGAGTTATATCGAGCCCATATCTTTTCGGATTTTCGTTTCGTGCCCAGTCACTATCTTCATCCGGCCAGGGTCCAACTCGTTTAAGTCTACCATCAGGATGGGTTATGAGCCATTCCTTATGATTTTGAAAGAGATCGGCAGGTTCGGAGATAACATAAGGGGCTATCCATAGGCCAGGCCTTAATCCAAGGGAATGAATTTTATCTGCAAGCCATTTCATTCCATGGGGAAACCTGTTGTTTCCATCCCATTCGCCGTGCCACCGCTGATAACCTTCATCAACCTGGATATATTCCAGTCCGTAAGGTTTCAAAACACGGGAAGCAAACTCAGCATTCCTTATGACTTCATCCTCAGTTATATGTTCGTATGTAAAGAACCAGTTACACCAGCCGTTGATAATTGAGGTTGTCCTGGCCTTATTAATTCTTCCAATTATTGAAGCATATTCCTCAAGTGCTGAATAGATATCTTTTCCAATCAGCAATACAAACCTGTTGGACCGGATCTTTCCACCGGCTCCAAGCACAAAACCATCAGAGAGTACGGATTGAACAGTAAGACTGATACTTTCTGCGGATTCACGTCTTGCTGATATTCTTCCCTGGGCAGTCAGGTTTTCTATCGCACCTACAACAAGGCCTTCACAATTATAGCCGCTGAACAAACCAATATTCCACCAGCTTTGTCTTAAATCATTATCCTGAGCATTGAAATCAAGAACAGCTCCCGGGTCAAAATACATCGGACCATTGGTAAGAAGCTTTGAAGTCTGAGGCCAATAAAGGGCTCCCCGCGATTCGTTAGTTGCACAGATTGGTTCAATAGACCGCAGAATAATTGGTTTGGAGGAACGGTTCTGGAATTCAGCCTCAAAAAAAACAGCATTAAGATTCTTATAAAGGAATATCCTGAGATATAAATCAATTTTCCTGTCAGATTCAGACGAGTTAATTGTTAATTGCATGCACTCGCCCAGCTGATCAAATACTTTAGCTGTTTTTAAAGTATGCCTGAGGGAAACCTGCCCTGTGGAAATGTATCCCTGAGAAGTGAGTGCACGTACATGAGATCCTGACAGCAGTGGCTGTCCACTCTTCCTGATTATCCCGAGATGTCCTGATTCTGTATCAAAGATGACCGAAAAAAAATCATTCTGAAAAATCTGTGATTTCGTATTAAGATTGTGACTTAGCAGGTCTGTTTTTCCGGCAAGAGGAAGCGAAATCCCTGCCATCTGAAGCCTTGCAAGGAAATCTCTTCGTGTTAATGTTGATTTTTTTTTCATGCATCGTTAGAGTTTATCCAGTCTGATAAGGAACCCGCCCCCAGGAGCGATGTGGATCTTAATTTCGTCACCCCTTTTAACATTTAGGTCTTCTTCAATCACATAGTCAGCCGCATAACGGTCGGCATTTATTCCATCCTTGCATATAGTTGCCTTATAGGTTCCTTCACTAAGGAAATTAAAATTTAAGTAGATATCTCTTTCAGTCCAGTCGGTCATCCCGGCAACAAACCAGTTATTATCTTTCAGGCGGGCGGTGATAATATATTCACCTGCTTTTGCGTCGAGAATTATTGTCTCATCCCAGGTAGTCGGAAGATTTCCCAGAAGCTCCATGAATCGTGGTTCTCGAATCCCTTCGGAAGGATTACCTGAAAAAATCTGCATCGGACTGTCATATATAATGAACATAGAAAGCTGATGGCATCGTGTACCGGGGCTTGTTACGACTCCTGAAACGGGCCTGGTTCCGTTAATAGTGGCATTATTAAGCAGGCCGGGTTCATAATCAAATCCTCCCGAAAGCATCCTCGTGAAGGCCAGTGCTACATCGTGTCCGGGTGTTACCCTGTTGCTCCAGATATTATATTCGGAACCAAGAACACCTTCTCTGGCCACTGCATTGGGCCAGGTACGGTTGAATCCTTTAGGAGGAGGTGCCCCGTGGAACATTACCATGATCTTATGCTCGGCGCAAGCTTTTGCTATTTTATGAAAAAAGTTAATTGCCTTCTGGTCGTCTCGGTCAATAAAATCGGTCATTATGCAATCAATGCCCCATTTATTAAACTGACTTAGTGCACTGTCAAGCTGTCTTTCCAGGGTCATGGCAAGTGTCCAAAGGCTAATCTTGATTCCTTTCTCCCTTGCATACGAAACCAGAGTATCCATATTTATCGATTGGGTTATCCTGAACAGATCATTTACATCGCTCCATCCTGCGTCCATCATTATCATGTCAAAGCCAAACCGTTTGGCAAAATCGATATAGTATTTATATGAATCAGTATTGATACCTGCCCTGAAAGGGACGTTGAAAAGATTAATATCGATGATCCATTCGTCAGTAAGCTTGCCGGGCTTTATCCATGATACATCTTCGATTCTGGATGGAGATCCAAGTCGGTATACAATGTCGTTGCCAGGAAGCTCTTTATCCTTTTCAGCAATTATTATCACCCTCCATGGAAAGCTTCTTCTCCCTGATGTTCTTGCTATAAAGGGTGCCCGCTTTATCACTTTGAACTGCCTGTACAAAACTTCGGTTGCCTGTTCCTCCAGAGGGTAGCCGGCAAATATTCCTCTTAACTTTGAAGATCCGGTAGATTCCAGAAACATTCCGGGGTAATCCTCAAGGTCCGATTCTGTTAGTGCAATCAACGGATTATTGTCAGGGATCACAAGGAGAGGAGAGTAGGCAATAGAACCACGCGGAATTGTATCTAACCTCATCAGAGGATACTCCTCCTCGAAGCTGGTATGAAAAATATCTGCATCCTCTCTTTTTTGTATTCCGGGGAAGTATGCAGAAGGTTTTCCGGGGAAAGAAAATTCTGCTGTCTCATTCTTTACGGTAATTGAATCCCTGAAAGCGGTAAGTATCCTGTATGCCACCCCGTCATCATAAACCCTGAACTCTACTTTGTAGGGGCGCCGGAAAGTAACTGACAAGAGGTTATAGATGTCAGGGATAATCCTCCTCTTTTCAGGTACAGGGGAAATTATCTTTTCATTGATCTTTTTTACAGAACCTGATCTTATTGAATTATCTGACGACAGGCTCTGATTGTTCTCCAGGATAAAATCAATATGTGATTGTTCAAGGATGGTTTTGTCATAAAATGAAATTGAATAGCACAATTGTTTGTCCATCCATACTTTTACGCATATCTTTCCTGAGGGGGAATGCACCTGTAACGTATCAGTTGCCATAGTGGTTAAAGTGACAAGTATGAAAAATATAACCGAAAGTGATATTCGGTTAACCTTTGTAAAACAGGGGAAAGATTGTTTCATGTTTATTAATTTTCTTGTATTATTTACCAAATCCCGGCGTTTATCCGGAAG
>DCVC01000208.1:0-1057 GCA_002328625.1 Bacteroidales bacterium UBA2198 | reverse complement strand
AGATCTATTTTCTGAAATCCACAACTGCATTTCCTTTCAATTTGCCAAGTTCAACCTCTTTTGAAACGCCATTGACAGTTACTTTGTATTTTCCGAAGAAGGCCGGAACAGAGTAAATTCCATCCTTGCCGGCACTCCCTGATTCCCTTGTCCACCATTCCTTAAAGATAAGACTCTGATAAGCTTCAGCAGCAGGGGTTGGTGACCAGTTTTGTTTATACAATGATGAAACCGGGATCCAGTTGGCACCTTCCCAGAATCCCCACATCAGTATGCCTTCAACCGCCGGATGAGCAAAGCAGATCCTGTAATAATCGACCAGTTCATTCGCTTTTGATTCCTCTTCCTGAGGAGTCATCACAACGATTTTCTCATTATAATATTTTGAACGCTGGCCAGGCATATTGAATTCAGTGATACGGATCGGGAGCTTGAAAACCGAGAGTGAATCAAGTGCATTTTTTAACTGGTCGCGATCGAAAGTCTCTGAATGCAGGTGTCCCTGTACACCGATCCCTGATATAGGCACTCCCTGTTTCAGCAACTTGCGGATATGAGCCATATAATCTGCCAGCCTGTTGCCTGTGAGTATATCGTAATCGTTGAGATAGAGCTTTGCATCGGGATCACCGTTATGTGTCCACTGTGCCATCAGCTTTGTTATCTCGGGGCCAAGCCGGTCTTCGTAATAGTTCCCGTGTATCATCTCATTATTCAGGTCGTATTCGGTAAAGCGTCCTTTGTAACGTTTTGTTATAGTCTCAGCCCTGGCCTGAATTGTTTGCCTTAGCTCATTGTCATCCAGTTCTTTTACCCACGGTTGGACAAACCGGGGGATCCCCCAGAAGAGATTATGAGCTCTGAGCGGAATATGATTTTCTTCCGTCCATTTCAGGATCGCATCAATAATGGCATAATTCACTTCCCCCTTCCGGCGTTCCATGTCTCCCCATTTCACTGCATTTTCAGTGACTGCCGAATTGAAGTTCTGCAGGAATTTTTCCTTGTACTGCTTTAAATCATTCTCTGACATCCTGCCGCCGGCAAGACTGTTGCT
>DCVC01000394.1:2196-3693 GCA_002328625.1 Bacteroidales bacterium UBA2198 | reverse complement strand
ATTGAGCTGCTTGACACAATTAAAATTTACTTAAAGCAAAATGTTGTCCACGTCGAAGTTGTTGTTCTGGTTGCAATTATTGCATTAGCAAGAAAGATAGTGATACTTAAAATTGAGGACCTGTCGGGTGAAATTCTTATTGGCATTGGCATTTTAATTACAGCACTGGCAATTGCATATTATTTGATTAAAAAAACCAACTTACTGGCTATAAACCTTAAAAAGAATCCCTTACAGGATGTTATAAATGATATGTCAGAGGAAGACCAACAGCAGGTTGAAGATAAATCCAGTTAACAAAAATGGAGTCATCTAGTCAAATTCAATCAGTTAACTTATTAATATGAAAAGTAACATTGTATACTTAACATTTGCCTGTCTCATTACAACCTCAACTTCGTTTTATTCAGAATTGAATGCCCAAACCCCAGTAAACAGAGACACCATTATTCTTGCTGCCCTGGAAATAATTAAAGAGACAACTTATTGCGGACTGGTTACAATTGATTCCTCGGGTCAACCCCAAATCCGGACAATGAATCCTTTCCCGGTGGAAGATAATCTGGTAATCTGGTTTGCTACTTCAAGATCGAGTCGCAAAGTCAGAGAAATCAACAATAATCCAAAAGTCTGCGTTTATTTTGCAGATCATCTCATTGCAAAAGGGTATGTCAACATTAATGGTTCTGCGGCAGTAATAGATGATAAAGATTTACTTATTAAAATGAAACGTGATTATTGGAATGGGATCCCTGACTGGCAAAACAAATTTGTTCTCCTGAAGATTGTTCCCATTTCTGTTGAGGTAATAAACTATAAACATGGGTTAAACAATGATCCTGATACCTTTAGAGCTCCTTCGATCTTATTTTAATCGAATAAAATTATCAGGAAATGCCCATAAAAAAAGAGGTGCAAAAATCATAAACAAGACTATTCTCATTTTTGTAATATGCACCGGAGCAATAACAGCAGTAAGATACCTCTGAAAAAAATAATTCTGCATTCACAGCAGCTTCCCTGAATGAACTGAATTCCCCAAGCCAGATCCTTTTTTCAATTACCGGCAGAAATGGACATCCTTCTTTATGGATAGCATATGTTCCATTTAGCTGGGGATATTTCCTTACGTAATAAGATGACTTACCCGGTTTCATTTATACTAAAATTGATAAAAGTGACTCAATAAAACAGCATCAACAGAACAATTTTTTTATGGGATTGCCTCTCATTTAGTTGTTTAATTGGTATAACCATGAAAATGTTACTAAAATTTCAATATTATTTTTTGTTACAATACCAGGTAATTTTACTAATCAATATGTTGCCAAAATTAAAAAAGCATGTTATACCGTTGGTTATCAATAATAAAAGCATACTCTTTTTTATGACCTGATATTGAAAAACCTATCACAATTATTTTTAAAGAGAAGAATAAACAACTGACCGGAATGATCTTTACTGTTAAAAAAATATAGTAAGTGTTTTCGTGTGAAA
>DCVC01000394.1:1852-2187 GCA_002328625.1 Bacteroidales bacterium UBA2198 | reverse complement strand
AGGGTCTGATTCGGATAAAACTGCATGTTAAACTAAATAAACGTTGAAAAATATGAAAAAAGCATCCGAGTCAGTAAAAGCTGTTAAAAATGGGAATGACATTTTTTCCATGTTTTCAGAAAAGCAAATTCTAAGTCTGCAAGCCATGATTTGTGTCCGTGGCGGAGATGGTGACGGTAGTGTCCCGATAATAATAATTCCACCACCGCCACCGACAACGGGATAATAAGTTCCGTGTCAGTTTTACACCTAAAGAGCATTCCGGGATATTCTCAAATGCTCTTTTGTTTTTCTGTATATTTATGTTTTTGTCAGAAACATATGTTAAGAAATGG
>DCVC01000394.1:0-1846 GCA_002328625.1 Bacteroidales bacterium UBA2198 | reverse complement strand
CAGAAAGAGAATACCTACGATCAGTTTTTGAAATTTGAGAAGCTGTACAAATCAGGTGATTTAATTAATGCTGAAAACTGTATGCTGCAGGTGTTAAAATCAGAAGAATTCATTTCAGGGGAATACATTGTCGCGGCTTACAATAATCTTGGTGCTGCAAAAACACTGCTGGGCAAATTTGATGAAGCTCTGGAGTATTATAACATGGCTGAATCTCAGATCACTGAAAGAGTACAATCCAATCTGTCGCTGGCCGGTATATATGTCAATAAAGCCATCATATTTGGTTACCGGAAGAGCTTTGATACAGCAATAGAATACTTTGAAAAAGGTATCAGAATATATAAGAGTGCGGGTGATAAGAATAAAAATATCCTTCACAGTATTTCGACTGCATATCTTGACATTGGGATTATTTACTACAAAACAATGGATTATACGAGTGCTTTGAAATACTTCATGGAAAGCTCAGAACTTAAGCTGAGATACAGCCTCCCGGAAACAGCATTTGTGTTCCTCAATGTTGCCAAAACATATGTAAAACTTAATGATCAAATAAGGGCGGAAGAGTATTTCATAAAAAGCTTAAGAAGTTTTAGAAATGAATTTGGAAATGATTATTACAGATTAGCTGAATTGTATTTTGATTATGGATGGTTTCTTGAATCACAGGAAAGAGTCTCAGAAGCCATTTCAATATTTGAAAAGGCAATTTCTATTTGTATAAACACTTTCGGCATTAAACACACACTTGTTTCCCTTGCATTTAAACATCTGGGAGATTTCTATATGAAAAGTTCTGATTACAATTCTGCACTCTCAAACTACCAGAAAGCTCTGATAGCTGTTGTAAGTGATTTTAATAACCATGATATTTTCTCAAATCCTTCAGTTACATCTTCCCTGTACGATATTAGACTTCTGGATATATTAAAAAGCAAATCGCGGGCATTTGAACAACTTGCACTTCTTGAAAAAACCCATGATACAAAGGTCAAAATCTTAAAAGAAGGGCTTGAGACTGTGGAGCTTGCTTTAATACTGATAAATAAAATACGTAATTCATATCTGACAGAGGAGAGTCGTATCTACCTGGCAGAGAATGAAAGAGAGACTTATGCTTTTGCAGTGCACCTTTCAGACAACTTGTATACTCTGACAGGTAACCACGACTATCTTCAGAATATGTACAGGATAGTCAGGGAAGCCAAAGCAGCAGTTCTGCGTAATGAAATTACAGATAATGAAATATTTTATTCTATTGGGATCCCCGATACACTGCAAAAGAAAAGAAATTATCTGCAAATAAACATTGCAGCATATAATAAACTGATTCAGGACGAGATGCAGAAAGCTGATCATGATATCAGCAAAATTGACTTCTGGAAAGATGCTGTTTTTGAGATGAACCGGAATAAAGACAAACTGGAAGAGGTGATAAACATTCAATTCCCGAATTACAGGGATATCCTTGGGAGGACCGAACCTGTCGGTCTCGAAGAAATAAAGTCAAATCTGAAAAAGGATGAGACTTTAATTGAATATTTCTTTGCGGACCAAGATATTAATGGCTGCAGGAAGCTATATATTTTCCTTATTGCAAAAAGTGAACTAAGTTTTTTTGAGACCTGCCTTGATTCTCTTTTTATCAAAGATTTGAAAATGATAAGAAAAGGTATGGTAAATGATCATTTAAATGAGGCTTCATTTGAGAAATACAAAACTTACACTTCAGCACTATATAAAATGTATAAAAAGTTAATAAAACCAGTGGAAGTGCATTTAAACGGAAATAAACTGATAATCATACCTGATGAAGAGCTCGCCTATCTCCCATTCAGCACAT
>DCVC01000093.1 GCA_002328625.1 Bacteroidales bacterium UBA2198 | reverse complement strand
CCTATCTGAACACAGCATTTCCCAGAATCACTCTTCCACTTTTCCAGAACGCTCTGAAATAGGGATTGTCAGTGATATATACAACCTCTCCTGATCCAATTTTCTCTGAACCTGTAAAAAGAGTATTTTTTACCTTATCCTTGAATTTATAACCTGCAAAACCTGCTATGGGCTCTTTATCAAGAATATAACCTATATTGCTTCCGGTTGTAAGAAAGGGGTAGAGGGTTGACCGTTTCAGTACGAACCATTCACTGCCCAGCCCAAATACAAAAGGATGTGTCTCGTCCAGCTTTATTCTGTAGATACTGCCGGCTGATCGCTCAGTAAGAGGGTGCCTTCGCTGATCCTCAAACTTTCTCAGGAGTGAAGGATCATCACTTTTCTCTTTCTTATCAGCAGCTTTCTGCTCTGCACTTCTTGTTTCAACTGCTTTAGAAAGAGATGTACTCTTTTCTGCTGCAAATACCGAAATGGCATTTTCAAAAGCAACAACCCTTCCGCCTTTTTTAACATAATCGACTATCGTATCCTTCAACTTTGAATAACCTCCTGAAGTAAGGAGCAGAACATCATATTTGCTGAAATCAATCTGTTCCGCAATGCCCGTATTAATGAGAGTTACAGGATAATCGAGCTCCTGCTCGAAGAAATACCACAGTTCTCCGACTGAACCAGTTGATGTGCCTTCGCCGCATAAGAGTGCAACAGATTTCTTTTTCATTAAAGAAGAATAAACCGACCCGAAATCCTTGCCGCTCTCAACAAGTCCTGTCTCTGATGGAATAAGCTTGACCTGGCATCTGTTTGCCTCCTCTGTGATAATTTTGTCAAAGCCAGCTTCCAATTGTTTATTATCCCCTCTTGCAATAATCAGGCTGCCCCTGTTGTGAGAAATGCCATTAATAGTAAAGGGTTTCAGCGAATATCTTGGTTTGACGTTCTTTTTGAGAAGCGCCGCGATAAACTTTGTCTCATTGAATCCTGTGAAATTAACAGTATAGGCATAAGGCTTACTAGTATCTGGCTCATTGATAATTGCTTTGATTTCAACACCGTCTTTTTCAGGCTTGATCTGCTCTGCAAGTGCATATGCCTTAAGGTTGTATGCATAAGGTAATGACCATGCCGTAAGGTCGTAACTGAGCGAATCAGAGGCTTTACTATCAGGTTCAAAAAGTACCTGAACAAATCGTGAAAGCGGCTGACTTGAACTGATAAGAATATCTCCTTTCTCAATTGTCATTTCATCTTCTTTATTGGCTAAGAAGTCGAATGCTTTAAATTTCTTGCCGCTATTCCCGGCAAGTGAATATCTTATTTGATTATTATCAAGAAGTCGAAACAAATTTTCCATGTTTGATCTTTCGTTCGAACCTTTAATAATGACTGATTTATACTGAAAAGAAGGCTTGTTAACATTCTCATCGAAATACTTGTTAAATCCCGAAATAAGCTTATTCCTGTTTTCGTATGACACTTTTATTGTTGCCATTGCAGAGGTAAAGTGGCCATCAATTCTCTCTTTAAGGGTAAGCGTGTCGCCCGACTCCTTTTTGTATGCCAGGCCCGATGCACCTCCTCCTCCCTGTTCGATGGTAAAACCCATGGCTCCGTTAAAAAGTGGCCACGTATCACCGAAGCTTGGGCAGAATAGATCATAATTCTCTTTTGTGAAATAAAGTCTTGATTTTTCATCGAATAATTCAGCATTACCTTTACCAAGAAGGGCAAGAAATTCGTGCTGCCAGGGTGTAATTACTTCATGCCAAGGTTTGGCCCCGGGTGCAAAGAAGAATGTAGATTCAGCTCCCATTTCATGAAAATCAGCAAACACATGAGGCATAAACTGGTTATAGAGTTTTATACGTTGCCGGGTTTCAACCTGTGTCTGCCACGTCCAGTCGCGGTTCAGGTCAAACAGGTAATGATTCATCCGTGCGCTTGGCCATGCCTGGTTATGCTCCCAGGAGTTACGATCGGGATTTAAGAAATTATTACGTGAAGAAGTATAACGGTGTGCATAAAGATCGCGTCCATCAGGATTCTGGCAAGGATCAATAATTATTATGCACGACTTGAGCCACTCCTCTGCACCATTATACGATCCGCTTACGAGAGTATAAAGTGTTTTCATTGCCGCCTCCATTCCGGCAGCTTCGTTTCCATGAATGTTGTAGCCCATCCAGATGAAGGGGATCTGCTTCCCTGTAAATTCACCTTTCATGAGACCTGTTTTTACAAGATTATTCCTACGCAGCTCTTCAATATTCTTCAGATTCTCTTCTGATGAAATGATACAAACACAAAGAGGTCTTCCTTCCCAGCTCCTTCCATATTCACGGTATTCGACAGAAGGCGAATTTTCTGCCACATATTTGCAGTAATCAATGGCTTTGTGATGCAAGGTGAATTGTGTACCAAGTTCATAACCAAGAAAATCCCCGGGTGACTTTATCCCCTGGGGTAAAGAGCTCACCGTGGCAAGGTTCGTAAAAAGGATTGTAAAAAGAATTCTTTTCATCAGAAAATAAAATTTTAAATAATCAGCTAAGATAAATTTAAATTACCGAATTCGTGAATTTGCAATTCGATTAGGTTCCTATATTAAAATTCTTATTTTTGATGTCCATTAAAACACAATCATATTTTATTTTCAATCCATGAGAAAATCAATCTTTTTCAGAGTAATCTTTTGCTTGTTTATCATTATCCAGGTACACGGAATTAATACGCTGGCGCAGATGCCACAACGTCCGGTAAATCAGCCGCGAATCCTTGGGTGGACTGATGATTCACATTACCTGATCCAGATGCTTGATCAGGACAAGAATCTTGTAATCCGGAGTGTTGACATCCGAACTGGTAAAGGTGTTGTAGTTCCGCCTGAAAAGAGTGGACGGGAACTTTTAAGCGAATCACTTCCCCGGGGGGAGACTCTTGGCACATATGATGCTGTCAGCCCCGATATGCAAAGTGCGGTTATTTTAAAGGATAATGACCTCTTCTATTTCAAAAAGGATGAAACAGAGCTTAAGAGACTAACCAATGATAATATTCCAGAAGTTAATATGCGTTTTTCTCCTGAAGGGTCCAAAATAGCATACACGAAGAATAAGGATCTTTTTGTATTTGACCTGGTTAATAAAAAAGAGATAAGACTCACCTATGATGCAACCGACAGGATCTATAACGGCTATTCGTCGTGGGTCTACATGGAGGAGATACTAGACCGGCCAAGCCGCTATGCTGCGTTCTGGTGGGCTCCTGATGGGAACAGGATAGCGTATCTGAGGACTGACGAGACAGAGGTCCCTGTTTTCACACTTACCCGGCTTGATGAGCCTGACGGTGTTCACGGGATTCTTGAAGTTGTTCCTTATCCAAAGGCAGGAGATCCCAATCCAAAAGTAAAAATGGGGATCGCTGATGTTGCTACAACCAAAACAACTTGGGTAAAAACCGATAATGATGTAGATCAGTACGTTGCATGGCCCTTCTGGACTCCTGACAGTAAAAAACTTGCGGTACAGGTAATTAATCGCGAGCAGAATGAGATGAAAATCATTCTTGCCGATGCTTCCACCGGCCATTTTAAAGAGATTTACAGTGAGACTCAGAAAGCGTGGCTGGACTTCTACAAGGATATATATGTTATGAAGAACGGTACTGGTTTTATTGTACTGAGTGTCAGGAATGGATGGGAGAATCTCTATTATTACGGCTGGGATAACAGACTCATAGCACAGCTTACAAACCTTAATTTCAGGGTTAGCAGCCTCGACAGAGTGGATGAGGATGTAAGAATTGTTTATTTTACTGCAACAGGTACAGAATCAACAGACAGCCATTGTTACAGGGTAGGACTCGATGGAAAGAACCTGTTACAGGTCACTAGCGGCAGTGGTACCCATAGTGTGAGTATATCACCACGTGGAACATGGTTTATTGATACATGGAGCAGTATCTCAAGTCCAGGAGCGATTGTTGCCATCGACAGAAGGGGTAAATTGTTTAAGGAAATACATAAGTTTGAACAACTTGTTTTTGATTCTGCCAGGCACTCAAGAGCCGAGATGGTTAAGATCTTGACTTCTGACGGCTTATTTAATATGCCTGCCATCATTACGTACCCTCTGAATTTCGATGAAACCAGGAAGTACCCTGTTATCTTCAGGATATATGGAGGCCCTGATTCAAAGAATGTACATAACAGATGGCCGGTTAATTCCCCTTCATGGGATTCACAAAACGGCATAATTACGTTCACGGTCGATCACAGGGGATCGGGCCACTTTGGTAAGAGAGGACTTGATTACCTGCATCGTTGTCTGGGCAAGTGGGAAATACTCGATTATATTGATGCAGTGAAATGGCTCCGGACAAAAGCTTACGTGGATGAAACAAGAATGGGTATCACGGGAGGATCGTACGGAGGGTATATGACATGCATGGCTTTAACCAAAGGTGCTGATTACTGGACCCATGGAGTGGCCGGTTCTTCAGTTACCGACTGGAGACTTTATGATGACATCTATACAGAACGTTATATGGATACCCCCCGGGATAATCCTGATGGTTACATTGAGAGTTCGGCTCTCACATATGCTAAGAATCTTAAAGGCAAACTCTATATGACTCATGGTGACCTCGATGACAATGTTCATATGCAGAACTCCATCTATCTTATTTCACGGTTACAGGATGAAGGAAAGTCGTTTCAGTTCATGTTGTATCCGGGTAACCGTCATGGTATAACCGGACTCAAAGGAATGCATTCAAGAATGGAAGCCAATAATTTCTGGTTAAAGAACTTTTTTGGAAAAGAATAGCTGTTTCCCTGAATTTCTACCCCAGGTCCAAAACCCGAAATTTATGGCAATTAAAAAAAAATTATATTTATGATTTGGAACTTAAAATCAGAAATCAATTTCCTTATACTGGGATTTACTCCCGTTGGTCGTCAAAACCCTCAATAAAACTTAACTACCATGATTACAGGCATTCTCCGGGAGTCGGGCGCTGAAAACAGAGTGGCCATGCTGCCCTCTGAGGTTGCCGGGCTCAGGAAACTTGGCGTGGAGATAATTGTTGAGATCTGCGCCGGTGCAGGTGCTTTCGTTAATGATAAAGAGTATCATGATGCAGGTGCATCAACAGCACACAGGAAAATAGTAATTAACAGGTCGGATATACTTCTTTCGGTAAATGCCCCGGTTCAGGATGATATTAACTCATTCAGGGAGGGACAGATTCTATGTTCCCTGCTTAATCCCCTTGAAAACCATGTTTGGCTCGAAAAGGCACGTCTCGCGAGTCTCACAGTGCTTGCCCTCGATATGATACCGAGAACTACCAGGGCTCAGTCGATGGATGTGCTATCATCGATGGGCACTGTTTCGGGTTACAGGGCAGTGCTGGAAGCTGCTCTCCGGTCGCCCAGGTTTTTCCCTATGTTCATGTCCGCAGCAGGTACTATCAAACCTTCAAAAGTACTGATACTTGGTGCAGGTGTTGCTGGCCTCCAGGCTGTTGCGATAGCGCGCAAACTGGGTGCTGTGGTCGAGGTATTTGATGTGCGCTCTGCAGTTAAGGAGGAAGTTAAAAGTCTGGGAGCTAAGTTCATTGAGGTTGAAGGAGCGAAGGAAGATGCTGCTGCCGGCGGTTATGCAGTGGAGCAGACCGGGGAATTTAGAAAGAAACAACAGGAACTTATTCAGCGGCATGCTGTCTTATCTGATGTTGTAATTGCAACAGCTCAGATTCCTGGAAGGAAAGCCCCGCTGCTTCTTTTAAAAGATACAGTACTCTCCATGCGACCCGGTTCCGTGATAATTGACCTTGCTGCATCAACAGGAGGCAACTGTGAACTCACCGAAAACGGAAAGACTTTGGATATAAATGGGGTTAAGATCATAGGAAAATCCGACTACCCTGCAGAGATGCCATATGATGCAAGTAAAATGTTTGGCAGCAACTTAATTAACCTTTTAAAGATCATGATCAATAAGGAGGGAAGACTGAATTTAAATGTCCAGGATGAAATCTTAAATTGTACTATTGCCGTCCATGAGAAAGAGTATATAAGTCAGAGAATTAAGCAAATACTTAATATTAAATAGTAATATATGGAATCGATATTGGATTTTTTCCTTGAACACAGAGAGGCTGTTTTTTTAGTGATCCTTTCAGTTTTTCTTGGAATTGAAGTGATCAGTCATGTGCCTGCAATCCTTCACACACCACTTATGTCGGGAGCAAATGCCATACATGGGGTTGTGATCATAGGTGCCATAATCGTTATGGGTCATGCGGAAACAACAGGTGCCATAATTCCGGGATTCCTTGCCGTTATTCTGGGTACCCTGAATGTTGTGGGAGGTTTTGTTGTTACTGACAGGATGCTGGAAATGTTCAAAAAGAAGAAATGACATCAATTAAATAATTGATAAAGATCAGTAAAATGAGCGATATATACCAATTTCAGTTTGGAATCTCAATTCTTGAAGTAATTTATGTCATCGCATCTGTTCTGTTTATTCTGGGACTTAAAATGTTATCTCATCCTCTGACTGCCCGGAGAGGTAACTCCTTTGCAGCCATTGGTATGGTTCTGGCTATTATTGCAACTATTTTGTTCCATAAGAAAGACGGACAACCAATAGGTAATATTGGATTAATAATTGCTGCGATAGTCATTGGAACGGTAATTGGGCTCGTAATAGCCAGGAGGGTTAAAATGACAGCGATGCCGCAGCTTGTTTCATTCTTTAATGGTATGGGAGGAGCTGCCGCCGCTCTGATATCCATGATGGAATTCCCGCATGTCAGTCCGGAACTGATAGCAAAAAACGGTATGGCCAACGGATATGTTCTTGCGATCCTTCTTGGTCTCACCATCGGTACTGTATCATGGGCTGGAAGTATGATCGCTTTTGGTAAGCTCGATGGCTGGATAGGTGATCTGAGAGTAAAAGCGATGAAATATGTGAATATCACGATACTGTTAATACTTATCGGATTCATTGTTTTCATAATGACCCGTAAGGTTCAGACAAGTGCAGAGCTTACACCAGTTATTTATATAATGTTTGCAGTTGCTGTAATTTACGGGGTATTCTTTGTGATGCCGATCGGAGGTGCTGATATGCCTGTCGTGATTTCACTTCTGAACTCATTTACAGGTGTTGCTGCAGCAATGGGAGGATTCCTTTATAACAATCAGGCAATGCTTACAGGAGGAATCCTTGTCGGATCGGCTGGAACAATACTCACGATACTGATGTGCAAGGCCATGAATCGTTCTCTTTTAAATGTGATCGTAGGTGTTTTTGGTGGCGGGGGTCAGTCAAACCTTGCTGCAGGGGAAAGCATAAAGGAAATAACACTTACGGATGCTGCAGTCTTGCTGAGTTATTCGAAGAAAGTGGTTATTGTACCTGGTTACGGGCTCGCAGTTGCCCAGGCACAGCATATTTGCCATGAGCTCGATAAGCTCCTGGATGAAAAAGGTGTAGAGGTCAGATATGCTATTCATCCGGTTGCAGGCCGAATGCCGGGACATATGAATGTACTTCTGGCGGAAGCCGATGTCCCCTATGAACAGCTTATCGAAAGCGATGAGATAAATCCCGATCTTCCGAATACTGATGTGCTTGTTGTAATTGGTGCAAACGATGTGGTAAATCCTGCTGCAGAGGATGATCCTTCAAGCCCGATCTACGGAATGCCAATTGTTAAGGCGCGTGATGCAAAGAACATCATCGTTATGAAACGAGGCATGGGCAAGGGATACGCAGCAATAGAAAACATGCTTTTCTTCAACGATAAAACAAGGATGCTGTTCGGCGATGCAAAGAGTACGCTTCAGAACCTTGTTAATGAAGTAAAGAGTTTGTAGATGTACAGCTACTGATTACGCATCGCTTACCGAACTAAAGGAGCCCGGCGAAGTCAAATCCGCTCCAACAATTATGAAACAATGAATCCTTCTGAAAAGAAACTTGATAAGATCAGAGAATCTTTAAAACAGAAAAACATAAGTGCTTATATAATTTCCGGGAGCGATCCACATTTGGGTGAGTATGTTCCTGACCACTGGAGGATTATCAAGTGGTTGACAGGATTTACCGGATCATCTGCAATGGTTGTGATAACAGATTCTTCTGCAGGTCTTTGGACCGATGCTCGTTATTATATTCAGGCTGAAGAACAACTTAAAGGTTCCGGTTTCGAATTGATCAAACCCAAAACTTTCGGGAGATCTGATTATACTGACTGGTTGTCTGAAAACCTTGAATACGGTTGCAGGCTTGCTTTCGATGACAGGTTATTTTCTGTCAGCCAGATCAGGAAGCTTAAAAAAAGACTTGCGGCAAAAAATATTTCGTTCAATACCTGCTGTGATCTTATCACTGGCTTATGGACAGATCGCCCGTCAATGCCTGCCACTATTGCTTTTGATCATCTGCTTAAATTTTGCGGGAAGGAGAGGGCGATAAAAATTGCGGAAGTCCGTGAAAGTATGAAGGAGTTGCATGTGAATTACCAGCTTCTTACCTCAATTGATGATATTATGTGGTTGCTGAATATCCGTGGCAGCGATAATAAATATAGTCCTTTATTTACTTCGTTTGCGATCATTGGTGAAGAACAGATATTTCTGTTTGCTGATAAAACCAAAATACCGCAGCAACTCATTTCTGAATTTGACAGACTAAATATTGTAATATTACCATACGAAGAAACAGGAAAGAAATTGTCAACGTTACCTGAGTCAGCTTCAATACTTTTAAATCCTGCAGTTACATCTGGAGGCCTTTTTAACGCTATTACCCCAGGAATGAGGATCGTACAGGAAATAAGTATCCCTGCCCGCCTGAAAGCGATCAGGAACATGACTGAAATAGCCAATATCAACAGGGTGATGATAAAAGATGGTGTTGTACTGACAAAGTTCTTTTACTGGGTGGAAGATAATATGGGGAAAAAAATATTAAGCGAGCTCCTTGTTTCCGATAAGTTATTGGAATTAAGGACGGGACAGGAGAATTTTTTCGGGCCCTCATTTGAGACCATTGTTGCCTTTAATAAAAACGGAGCCCAGCCTCATTATTCTGTTACTCCGGATACCGATACAAGAATTGATGAGAAGGGTATTCTTCTAGTTGATTCGGGAGGACAATACCTGGATGGTACAACTGATATTACCCGTACTATATTGTTGGGTCCCCCGACTTTCCGGCAAAAGATGGATTTTACACTTGTCCTTAAAGGACTTATATCGCTTGCCAAGGCAAAGTTCCCAATGGGAACAAAAGGTTACCAGCTCGATATTCTTGCAAGGGAAGCTCTCTGGGAGCATGGACTGAATTATGGTCATGGCACAGGTCATGGTGTGGGTTTTTTTCTGAATGTTCATGAGGGACCTTTGAATATTGGCTTCTCAGTGCCGGAGGATAGCACGGCAATTATTGAACCAGGCATGCTTTTCTCAAACGAACCTGCCATCTACAGGGAAGGGGAGTATGGTATCAGGACTGAAAATCTTATGATTTGCTATGAGGATGAAGAAACGGAATTCGGACAGTTCCTTAAATTTGATACAGTTACCTTATGTTACATCGATAAAAAGCTGATCGATAAATCTTTGCTTGATCAGAAAGAGATTCTTTGGGTCAACTCCTACCACTCCGAGGTTTGTGAAAAACTGAGTCCATTTTTAACCGCTTCTGAGAAGCAGTGGCTGAAAGATAAAACTGAACCGCTATGATCCCTTCTACTTTCCCTGCCTGATAACGTCAGTAATCTGAGTTACATCAATTAGCGGGAATTCGGTTATCCTCAATCTTGCACTTCCGTAAGGTACGAGTTGTATTACCTCAGGGATACCTTCAGGTTTAACAGGACTTAAAGGAGGAACATCCGCTGAGTTGTTTTTCATTATCCATTCTGGTATATTCATTCCACGTGCTGTTATTACAACAGCCGCATCCTTATTCCATGGAACATATTTCGCGGAGTCGTCCGACCAGAGCATGTCACCCCTGTCTGCAAAGGGATACTTGCCAATCTTGTTTTCAATAATATCTATACCCTTATCAGGATCTTTTTCATCCATAACAAGTCCGTAGTTCCACTCACTCTCAGGATATATTTCCCAGTCAACACTGCCTTTGTAACCGAAATTATCGTAATTGAGCTTTACACTCCTGTATTCCTTTTCTATTCTCAAAGAAAAATAGAGAGGACCCCTTAGTATTGCGATTGAATTATTAAATCGTCTTTCGGTCCGGATTCCCAGTGGCAGTTTTATTATGACCTGATCGCCGTTGTTCCATTTTTCGTATAACTTAACTGTAGCTCCTGGTGTACCGGTCAGTTGTTTGCCTTTGAAATTTACAGAAGCATTATTTGCCCAGCCCGGTATTCTGAGATAAAGAGGAAATCGGACAGACTCATTTGCATTGATAGACAGTTTTATATCGCCATGGAATGGGTAACCGGTTTCTTCTGTTACTGTAACTTCAACTCCTCCGCCAACTTTCGCTTTTACCACAGAAGGACTGTAAGTTACAGCCACCAGACCGTTGTCGTATGTTGCCATCCACAGGCTCTGAACAAATTTTGGCCAGCCCTGGTGCATGTTTGCCAGGCAGCATGCAAAGTTGGGCATCAATCCATAGATGTTTGAATAATTGCCATTGGTACTCCAGTCCCTTTTATCGCCTGAGACGAGAACCTGGTTTGATTGCTGATCATACTGATGTGCCCACATATCTGCAGTTGTTGTACCTGGTAAAGCATTGAATGTAAGTAGTTCAAGGCGGTCGGCAAGAGCATTGTCTCCAAAAATCTCATAGAGGTTCTCCAGCGAATACATATACTCTACTACTGCACACAGCTCGGTACCCCTGTCAGGACTCTTTCCCGACAGATGCTCATCTCCCGAGAACCTTCCGCCCACTTGTCCATGATTAAGATCATATTTTCTGATACCGGCAAAGACTGCATTCTTATATCTCTCATCACCTGACTGCTGATACCACAAACCTGGATATTTAATGGCCATTGCGTTGTTAACCACATGAGCCGTTAACCCGTCAGGTCCCCAGTTAAGAGGGATTCTTTTTTCCGCAGATGCTGCAGAATCCCATGGGAATCTTTCGTAAAAGGTGGTCCAATCGGAGCTGTTATTCCGGATGCTCTCAATAACCTCAACCAACCATGGCTCACGGATTTGTCTGAGAAGCCAGTATCCTGTGACAGCATTTTCCATAGCTCTCACACCTCTCCAGTCTTTATCGGGCCAGTCGGGAGGTGCTGAATGGAGGTAGCGGAAATATTTTACTAGTACATCGAGTGCACGATCATCACCTGAAGCTTCGTAATACTGCATCAGAACCTTGTTTGCTACAGCAAGTGGCCATCTGTCATTATTTTTAGCTGGTCCATACCAGCCGGTATCACTGCTGCTTGCAAGGATAGGTTCTATCCATGTTTTCACTTTTCTCATCAGGTTCTCATCATTAAGCAGATATGCGAGAGGGATGAGTCCGTCAAGGAAATATGGGCCCCTTTCCCATGCTTCACCGTCACCTCCTCTCCATGATGAATTGACCAGGTCGGGCCAGAAATCATCAATGTGGCCGGTAAGACCGGTTGCCTGCACTTCAAGTTGCAATTTAAGCCATCCTTCAGGTTTTATGGCTCCAAGAGGCAGCTTGATGTATGCATTCTGTTTAAGCGGATCGGGATTGCCCCTGTAGTTGGTGTTTTCCATCTTATCAGAACATTTAGGAAAAAGAAAAAGAGAGACAGTTAATAATGGGANNTTTAAGCTCAGGATTGATACTTTTTTGCAGATCAACAGCCTCAAAAACCTGTAGCATATCGAACCACGCAACTCCCGCTCCCGGCACCTGCAAAATTACATTAGTTTTCGGGGTAAGTTCACTATTTGCCGGAATTGTAACAAATGTTACAAAATGCTGCCACTCCTTACCCAAGTTTAATCTGGCTTTTCCAAACTCGCCCAAACCGATCTCAAAAACCTGGTGACTTAACTTATGATCACCCTGGCTTATTTCAGGGACGGCTTTCATTAATGATGCTCTCCGCTCAGGATCTGATTTAGCCCATACGGAAATAACGTATGTCCTTCCTTTTGTAACAGTGAATGGGAAAAATCTTAACCTTGCACTTTTTTCTTCAGCTGGCGTTACAAATCGCAGGGAGTGATTTCCTTCAAAATGCTCCCTGGAATCGATGAAGTAAGTTGCGCCCCTGTCACCATTGTTCCAGGCATAACAGGATGCCGGTACTCCGGGACTTGAAATATCTTCAAATCCAGGATCCTTTATAAGATTGCCGGGATAAGGCTTCAATGTTTCCTTACGGGGTTTAATATCGATGAGATAAGCCTGCGATCCAAAAGCAGACAAATGGTCGGATATTATTCCTGAATTTAAAGTAATTGACCGGTTTTCAAACACTACTTTTGCTTTGCCACCGGATAAACCTGATACAGTGATATCTGCCCGCTGAGGCGAGTTCACCCTGTTAACGGCGAGAACAAGCAGCTGGCCGTCATGGACATATGATGAGGTAATCACATTACCTGAACCTGATTGAACCGGTACGCTAACCTCGTCGCTAAGCAACCATGGTGTAAGCTCTGCTATTTCTAGTGCCATCCTGCCGCATTCGCCCCATGTGGCCGTAGATTTTGGAAAAAGATTAAGTCCTTGTCTTATAAAGTATTGTATCCCTCTTGCCCCGTTAATTATTGCCTGGTAGGTCATTGACCTGACTTCCTGCACAGTAGGCTCCCGCCCCCACCATTCAGCTCCTCCAAAAGCCTGCGGTACCATCCATAATGGTTTTTTACCATCAAACTCTGTTTTAAGCTGGCGCGCAACATCCCCGACCTGGATTATCGGAACGTTAGGGACAGGATATGGATCTGCCATCACTATATCAAGAGCATTAATGTATCTTCGTGATGAGAGAAAGGGAGCAGTGAATACTATGGAAACCGGATGCCATGGATCGATCTCGTGGATTGTCCTGTAGATTGATTCCAGTATTTCTGCGGGTATTCTGTGCCCATTCGGTTCATCTGAGATGTACCATGCGAGCAATGCGGGATGATCGCGGAAAGTATTTATTTCTTCCAGAAACCGCTCTTTTTTCTGCTCCCCGGTTATGTCCTCTATCATTGAACCGACGCCTCCTCCACCTGATACTGAAATCAGGTTGTAATTAACTTTTAAACCAAGCTGAGCACATCTGTCCATATACGCTTTTCTCTCTTTAAGAGTTTCAGGCATGATCTTCTGATAAGGTGATATCATATTGAATCCCTTTACCACCTCCTCCTCCGGAAGAGTTTGATGAACAGGCGAGTAACAATAAAATCCGAATGGAAAGAATGGCATTCGGTTAACAATCAGCCCGCCGGTGAACCTGTCGGTTTTTACCTCGTTTGATTTGTAGTTAAGGATTATAAGGATTGTATGGGATTTGTATTTTTCCCCTGAAGCAGCAGACAGGATTTCAGCTTCAACAGGATAGTTTCCGGGGGCCAGGTCAAACTCAAATGGTATGCGGAGAATTCTTTTCCATGTATTACCTTTCCAGAGAGCAATAACTGTTTCACCAATCCTCAGTTGAACAGTCAGATTACTACCAATCATAAGAGCCGGGATATGCAGGATCATTTCACCATTCTTTTCGCAAGAATAGAAACTGAGGCGGGTATTCATTTTGAATGAGGTGTAATCAATTGTCTGTCCCCGGGAATTTGTAGTGGAAAATATCAGAATAAACAATACAAAAAAGAGTTTGCAGGTTATTACTTTTCCTATGATTTTAAGATAGTTGCGTTTCATCGGCGAAAAAAACAATTATGCTACAATATGTTGATAAAATATTATATAACCGATGGAAATGAAAGAAAAAAGTAGATTTGTTAAACAAAGTTATCTGAACACGATCCTGACAATCACCCTGTCATCAATTTTTACCTTGTTTTGTTCGGCAGGCTTCCAT
>DCVC01000199.1:1713-4673 GCA_002328625.1 Bacteroidales bacterium UBA2198 | reverse complement strand
CTCTCGTATGATAATTATTCTTACCTGAGAAAAGCAATCTGATAATACATTATATAATGGCCGACAAAACAGTCATAAAAATACTGGCAGAAAACAACCTGAAAGTGACACCTCAAAGAACTGCTGTACTGGAAGTCCTCCTTAACCTCAATAACCACCCTACTGCTGAAAATATCATCGAGTACCTGAGACTTAATTATCCCCATATACCAATAGGTACTGTTTATAAAATACTTGATGCTTTTGTTGAAAAAGGAATTGTTAAAAAAGTAACAACCGACAAGGACGTGATGAGATACGATGCCGTCATGTCGAAACATCATCATCTCTATTACTCCGATTCGGAAAGAATAGAGGATTACTTTGACAAAGATCTGAACAAAATTCTGAATGATTACTTCAGGAGGAAAAAGATCCCAAATTTTAAAATTACTGATATAAAGCTCCAGATAATCGGAACCTATACAGATGATACCAAAACTTAGCTAATGATCCCAAAACCTGTTATGATAATTGCCGGTACCCTCTCCCTCTTTCTGGGTGTAATAGGTGCTTTCGTACCAGGACTGCCTACAACTCCCTTCATTTTGCTTTCAGCCGGATTGTATGTAAAGAGCTCACCTGCATTATACAACAAAGTCGTAAATCACAGATTAACAAATCGATACCTGAATGCCACATTCCGGACAAATAAAACCGGAACAAGGAATCTGGCAATCTTAATCATGTGGCTTATGATAATATTCACTTCTTTTTTCGTGATTAACAAAACTCTGATTGTCATTCTTCTTATTGTGGCTGGTATCGCAGGGACATATTTCAAAATAAAATTCTTAAAAGAGCATAATAAAAAAGGCGAAAGAAATACTAACTTCTAATTATTTTGACAATGAAAAACAAGAAACTAACAACAACATCAGGAAGACCTTACTTCGAGAATGAAGACAGCATGACAGTAGGGCCAAGAGGACCTGTCTTATTGCAGGATTTCTACCTCCACGAAAAACTGGCGCATTTTAACCGCGAAAGAATACCTGAACGTGTGGTACATGCCAAAGGTACAGGCGCTTTTGGCAAGTTTACAGTGACAAAAGATATTACCAGATATACCCGGGCAAAACTCTTCAGCAAAGTCGGTAATTCATGCAGGGTTTTTGTCCGTTTCTCAACCGTGGGTGGTGAAAAAGGAAGTGCGGATACTGAAAGAGATCCCAGAGGATTTGCAGTCAAATTCTATACCGAAGATGGTAATTGGGACCTTGTTGGTAACAACACTCCGGTATTCTTCATTAAGGATGCTAAAAAATTCCCCGACTTCATTCATACACAAAAACGGGATCCAAAAACCAATCTCAAAAGTCCGACAATGATGTGGGACTTCTGGAGCCTCAATCCTGAAAGCCTCCATCAGATCATGATACTATTCAGCGACAGAGGGACACCTGATGGGTATCGTTTTATGAACGGATATGGAAGCCATACCTTTTCAATGATCAACAAGAAAGATGAAAAAGTATGGGTGAAATTCCATTTCAAGACCCAACAGGGAAACAGAACCCTTACGGGCCCGCAGGCGGAAGAAATTAAAGGCAAAGATCCCGACTATTCCCAGAGAGACCTTGTTGATGCGATCAGTAAAAAAGATTTCCCCAGGTGGACACTGAAAATCCAGGTAATGACTGAAGAACAGGCAAAAAAATTCAGATGGAATCCGTTCGACCTTACCAAAGTATGGCCCCAGAAAGAATTCCCTCTTATTGAAGCCGGGGTGATGGAACTCAATGAGATACCGGCGAATTATTTCGCCGATGTTGAACAATCAGCTTTCGCGCCATCTCATACTGTTGATGGAATCGGTCTTTCACCTGACAAGATGTTGCAGGGCAGGATCCTCGCCTATCCCGATGCCCACAGATACAGACTTGGAGCTAACTATGAGCAAATTCCTGTAAACAGACCGATCGTCCCGGTTCATCATCACCAGAGAGATGGATTCATGAATGTTGATGGCAACGGAGGTTCCAGCCCGAATTATTATCCGAACAGCTTTGACGATATTGTGGTTGACAAAAACTACAAAGAACCAGCTATGAAATTCGATTCAAACGTTGCTGACACATATGATCGTAATTATAAAGATGATGATCATTATACCCAGCCCGGCAACCTGTTCAGAAAAGTAATGACTGAGGAACAGAGGAAGAATACTGTCAGCAATTTTGTGGGCAGCCTTAAAGGGATCACGGGGCCAAAAAAGAAGGAGATACTTACATGTCAGCTTGACCATTTTTACAAGGTGGACAAGGAACTGGCTTTGGGTATTGCCAAAGGACTTGGAATAAAGTATGATGTTAAAACAAAAAAGTAAAACATTCAATTAAAATAAATTATTATGGCAGAAATTGGAAGATCAATAGTTAAAATGGATGTTGATGAATTACTCAACCTCCTTAATAAGGCACTTGCCGATGAGTGGCTGGCTTATTACCAGTACTGGATCGGGGCAAAAGTGGTAAAAGGCCCAATGAAAGATGCAGTAATTGGCGAGCTCGACCTGCACGCAACGGAAGAATTAACTCATGCTCAGCTACTTGTGACCAGAATTATCCAGTTGGGAGGCACTCCCATACTAACACCTGCAGAGTGGCTTAATATGACCAACTGCGGTTATGATGCTCCGACAGATCCCTACGTTGAGGAGGTCCTGAATCAGAATATCAAGGGTGAACAGTGTGCGATCCGTACATACAGCAGCCTGATGGATATAACAAGAGAAGGCGATCCGGTGACTTATGATATCATACTCCGGATCATAACAGACGAGGTTGAACACGAAGAAGACCTGGTAGCATTAAAGGAAGATCTCGACCTAATGCTCGCAAGAAGAAGGTGATATCATCCCGGAAAATAAACACCATGAACTAAACACAACATCCGTACGATAATTTATTATCCGCTCA
>DCVC01000199.1:0-1689 GCA_002328625.1 Bacteroidales bacterium UBA2198 | reverse complement strand
AGTGCTGAAAACCGTTCTGAAGAAGTAAATTTATAATAGTATTCATTATTAGACTCTGTGCCCCTCTGTGACTTCCCTGCGGATCACTGTGTAAAAATATTATTAAAAAATTACACAACTTGTTCCGGATTATCGGAGGAGTGACCTAAGGGACACAGAGTTTTATATTAAAACAGATGATAAACGAATTTGATTCCAAAGCCGCCGGATGGGATCTTAATCCCATGCACATGGAAAGATCAAAAGCTGTAGCAAAACAAATAATTGAAAGAATTCCCCTTGAACCTTGGATGAAAGCACTGGAATTTGGAGCCGGTACAGGGCTGACGAGTTTCCTTCTTTTTGATCATCTGGGTGAAATTACAATGATGGACAATTCATTGGAAATGATTAAAATAATGAAGAATAAAATTAAGACAGCCAAAGCTGGTAATCTAAAAGCACTCTTTTTTGATCTGGAAAAGAATTCATGGTCAGAGGGGAAATTTGATCTTATACTTACACAGATGACGCTTCACCATGTTTCTGATATTAAGGATATTATTCAGAAGTTCTGCCTGATGCTTAATCCCGGGGGGTATATAGCTGTTGCAGATCTATATTCAGAAGACGGATCATTTCATGGTGATGATTTTACCGGCCACAAAGGCTTCGATGTTGAATATCTGTCAAAACTCCTCCGCAAAAAAGATTTTACAAACATAAGTCATGAGAAGTGTTTCGTAATCAACAAGAAGCTTTCAGACGATGAAACCAAAGAGTTTGATGTCTTCCTTTTAACAGCACGCTGTCCCAATTTACCTTAGAACATTATATCAGGCTTAAATTAATTCCCCTGACGCTTTCATTTATTTTGATTTAAATTTGTATTATGAACGCAGGTTCATTATCTTTATGAAAAATCTCAGATATGAAAGCTTCACTTTTAATGAAAATATTTTTTGTGCTCCCGTTATTGCTTTTTGTTGACTACCTTATTATGGCACTGCTTGGGTGTACAACATGCCTGTTTGGCTTTGGAAATGATTTTTATTGCGGCCCTTTTTGTCTGGCAGGAAAAATAATTCTAGCTTTGTCGGCGATATTTTTCGGATACCTTATTTATCCCGATATCAAAGCGATTTTCAAATCAAAAAAGAATGGCGAGGCCTCATAAAAACAGGAAAATTCTTAATCCACCAAAAATGAAGGGCTTCAAGCCCTACGGGATACCCTCCTGCGAAATAGAACCAATCAAGCTTAAATTTGAAGAATTCGAAAGTATACGGTTAGTAAACTATGAATTCCTTCCCCAGGACCAGGCTGCAAGAAAAATGAATGTCTCACGGCCAACTTTTACAAGAATATATAACAGTGCATTGAAACAAATTGCCAGATCATTTGTTGAAGGTAAAGCATTAGAAATAGAGGGAGGAAATTATCAACTGGAAGAAGACTGGTATCGCTGCAAAAAATGTTACAAGCTTATACAGGGAATGGAGAATCATTTGAAATGTAAAGATTGTACAGCATATGGTGAAGCTGAACTAATAAGGCTTAACTTAAATCAATTCAATAATTAAGCAGTTAAAATATGGAAATAACATTCGACGGAGGAAAAGTAATTACAGCACACTTGCATGGACATACCATCAAAACGGATCAACCGGTTGAAGGTGGCGGCGGTAACACTGCCCCTGCCCCGTTTGA
>DCVC01000011.1 GCA_002328625.1 Bacteroidales bacterium UBA2198 | reverse complement strand
CATCCTCATTTGATCTTACGTCCTTTAAAAGAGCGCCTTTAAGAGCTGTAAAATTATTCCACCCCATATGAGGCACCTTACCAAATGGAGGGAATTTCTTTACTATGGTATCGAATATCCCAAGGCATCTTATATTACCCTCATATGAATAACGGCACATCAGGTGCAAACCAAGACAGATACCGAGAACTGGTTGTCTCAATGAGATTAATGTGCGGTCAAGTCCCTTTCCTGAAAGATATTTCATTGCCGAGCTTGCCTCACCGACACCAGGGATTATTACTTTTTCGGCTGATTTAATCTCATCATGGTCGTCAGTAACCATGCAATCATATCCCAGTCGGTTAAGAGCATTTTGAACCGACCTTATATTACCTGCATTATATTTTATTATTGCTATCATAACAGACCCTTGGTTGTTGGCAGATTGTAATTATCAGTGCGCTTAACTGCCATTTTAACAGATCTGGCAAATGTCTTGAATATTGCTTCACTTTTGTGGTGATCATTATCTCCTTCTGCTTTTATGTTAAGATTACATCCTGCCTTGTCGCTGAAGGATCTGAAGAAATGAAAAAACATTTCCGAGGGTATATCTCCCACCTTTTCGCGCGCAAAACTTACATCCCAGACCAGGTATGGCCTCCCGCTGAAATCAACAGCAACCTGTGCCAGGCAGTCATCCATGGGAAGAAGAAAACCATACCGTTCAATTCCTTTTTTACCTCCCAGAGCCTGAGCAAAGGCTTCTCCCAATGCAAGTGCCACATCTTCAATTGTATGATGTTCATCAACCTTCAGATCTCCTTTGGAACTTATTGTAAGGTCCATTTCTCCATGCCTGGCAATTTGATCCAGCATATGATCAAAAAAGCCCAGGCCGGTATTTATGTTGCTTTTCCCGCTGCCATCAAGATTTAACCAGACTATTATTTCAGTCTCCTTTGTTTTCCTTTCCACTTTTGTGGTCCGGCAGCCGGTTTTCAGATATCTATAGATATCGTTCCAGTCGATAGTATTAAACGATGCCAGAGAATTGAATTCTTTACTTATGAAAATAGCCTTGCATCCAAGATTTTTTGCAAGCTGCAGATCAGTGATCCTGTCACCGATCACAAACGAAGAATCAAGTTCAATTCCTTTTGCCAAATATTTTGTAAGCATAGCGGTACCAGGCTTCCTGGTTGGAGAGTTGTCTTCAGGAAAGGTTCTGTCGATAAACATCTCAGCGAACTCCACACCCTCACCTTTGAGGATCTCAAGCATTTTATTGTGCGCTGGCCAGAAGGTATCTTCAGGAAAGGAATCGGTACCAAGCCCATCCTGGTTGGTAACCATTACCAGCTCATAATCAGTCTCTTTCATAATCCGTGAAAGCGAGGATATCACCCCTGGAAGAAACTCAAACTTCTCTATAGTGTCAACCTGCTCATCAGGAGGTTCTTTGATTATTGTTCCATCCCTGTCGAGGAATAATACTTTCTTCATAGTTTTATTTTCTTCAGGTTTTTTATCAGTTTATTGTTTTCTTTTCTTTTTCCTATTGTTATCCGGATGCACCCCTGTACTATTTTGCTGCGGTTCCTTACAATTATCTTTTCCTTAACAAGCTTATTATAAATCAGATCAGCGTTTTTTGTCCTGACCAGCAGGAAGTTTGCATCTGACGGGAAGACTTTTTCAATAATAGTCAATTTTTGAAGATTTTGTGTAAGCCTTTCTCTTTCATGTTTTATTTTATCAACTTGCTTGTTGACCTCTTCAAATTGCATGAGTTTTTTTTGAACAGCTTTCTGGTTTATTATACTAATGTTGTAAGGAGGCTTCATTTTATTAAAGTATTGGACAATATCGGGGTTAGTAAATGCCATCCCAACCCTGACAGCAGCCAGACCAAAGGCTTTACTGAATGTCTGCATCACAATAAGGTTTGGATATTTACCTATCTTATTCTTAAATGACTGTGTCCCGGAAAAATCGATATATGCCTCATCAATCAGAACCATGCCGCTGAAGTTACTGATGATATATTCCATTTTTGAAGAATCCATTGTATTGCCCGTGGGATTATTTGGGGAGCAGATAAATATTAGTTTTAGTTCCGGATCTTTCAAACAGGGATCTAATTCTCCTGTATCGATCTGAAAATCCGTATTCAGTGGTATTCTTATAAGGCGGACATCATTTATTGCAGCTGAAACTTCATACATTCCATATGAAGGAAAGAAGGTAAGAGCTTTATCAACCCCTGGTTTACAGAAAATTCTGTAGCTCAGGTCAATTATCTCATCGCTGCCGTTCCCAAGAAAAATATTTTCTTCAGGAATCCCTTTTATCCTGCTTACTGATGTTTTAAGATCATTCTGATACGGATCGGGATACCTGTTTAGTTTTCCATAGGGACTTTCGTTTGCATCCATGAAGATCCCTGTCTTTCCCTTGAATTCATCCCTGGCACATGAGTAGGGGATAAGGGTTTTAACGTTATCTCTGACTACTTTGTTTATATCAAACATTTTTAAGGGTATTAAGTCGGACAGTAACTGCATTTTTATGACCTTCGAGGAATTCTGCTTCAGCGAGTAATTCGATCGCCGGGCCAATATTTTTCAGCCCTTCTGCAGTTATTTCCTGGAAAGTGATCTTTTTCATAAAGCTGTCGGTAGAGACACCGCTGAAACTTCTGGCATATCCATTTGTAGGCAATGTGTGGTTGGTACCTGATGCGTAATCGCCAGCACTCTCGCAACTGTATTTTCCAAGGAAAACTGATCCGGCATTAAGGATCTTTTCAGCAAGAAGATGAGGATTGGCTGTGACGATGATCAGGTGCTCGGGGGCATACAGATTGCTGAATTCAGTACACTGATCCAACGTAGAGAAAAGGATGATATGACTATTATTCATGGATTCAAGCGCAATCTCCTTTCTGGGGAGAAGCATAACCTGTTTATCCATTTCTCTCCTGACATTTGAAAGCAATTCTGAATTATTTGTCAGGAAAACTACCTGGCTGTCTGTCCCGTGCTCAGCCTGAGAAAGCAGGTCGGCAGCAATGAACTCAGGATCAGCCGTTTCATCAGCTATTACCAGAACTTCACTCGGACCAGCCGGAATATCTATCGGTGTACCATAAAGCTGCACCAGTTCCTTGGCCTTTGTAACATACTGATTGCCCGGGCCAAATATCTTGTCAACTTTTGGGATGCTTTTAGTGCCAAATGCCATAGCAGCGATCGCCTGCGCTCCTCCGATCCTGAAAACATTTGTTACACCCGACAGACTGGCTGTGTATAGTATCAGAGGATTCACTTTTCCTTCCCTGTCGGGAGGCGTGCAAAGAGTAATTTCTGAACATCCTGCTATTTTAGCAGGAACAGCCAGCATCAGAACTGTTGAAAAAAGCGGTGCGGTTCCTCCCGGAATATATAAGCCGACTTTTTCAATTGGCACACTCTTTCTCCAGCATCTGACTCCTTCAGATGTTTCAATCACCTCTTCTCTGCCGGGTTGTGCAGAATGGAATTTTCCAATATTGTCTTTTGCAGTTTTGATGGCATTTTTTAGTATCTCAGGGACCAACTTACCTGATTCCCGGATCTCCTCCTGAGCGACCCTGATACTTTTCGGGGATACTCCATCAAATTTTTCAGTGTATTCGTACAATGCTCTGTCACCTTCGTTCTTAACCCTGTCAAGGATGTTTCTGACTATATCTTCGAGCTCCTTGTTATCAAAAGATGGGCGTTCGCATAGCGATTTCCAGGTATCGGGAGGCGGATTTATTATTGTTCTCATTATAATATCATTTTTTCGATTGGTATCACAAGAATACCCTCAGCGCCTGCCTTCTTCAGCTGGTTTATCCGTTCCCAGAATTCATCTTCCTTGACCACCGAATGGAGACTGCACCACCCTTTTTCAACAAGCGGGAGAATGGTTGGACTTTTCATTCCCGGAAGTATTTCACAGATAGCTGGAATAGCCTCTTCTGGTGCATTCAGAAGGATATACTTATTTTCTTTCGCATTTTTTACTGCTCTTACCCTGAAGAGAAGTTTACTTAGTATTTCCTGTTTGCTTTTATCGAGGTTTTTGTTGGAAATAATGACTGCCTGACTTTTAACTACTGTCACAACTTCGCGCAATCCATTTGTCATAAGTGTGCTTCCCGAGCTTACAATATCGCAGACAGCATCAGCGAGGCCAATCCCTGGCGCTATCTCAACACTGCCGCTGATCTCTTCAATTTGTGCTTCAATATTGTTTGCATCAAAATAGCTTCGAAGGAGCCTGGGGTAACTTGTTGCTACTTTTTTGTTGTTGAAATATCCAGGGCCGCTGAATGATTCTTCTTTTGGTATTGCAAGGCTCAGCCGGCAGTGTGCAAAACCAAGCTGTTCCATGATCTCAACATCCTTATTCTTCTCAAAAACCATGTTTTCACCAAGAATTCCGATATCCGCGACTTTTTGTTCCACATACTGCGGAATATCATCATCCCTGAGGAAAAGGACTTCAATTGGGAAGTTGCCGGCACTGGTTTTCAGAACATTTGCACCGTTTGAGATCTTTATTCCACACTCTTCCAGTAATTTGCGCGAATTTTCACTTAATCGTCCGCTTTTTTGAATTGCGATTTTAAGGTTGCTCATTTTCACTTTTTATTATGTCTGAGCATATCCGGCTAAAAAAAAGAAACCCGCCTGGACTGCTCAGACGGGTTTATGATATTTTTTTGCTACAGCATACCATTTTTATCTCGCCTGAGAGCAAGTATGAAAATGATGATGATGTAACTTAATCGAATACATAAATTATAATTTTAAATGCAAATATATAATTTTTTTAATAATCCTCATAATTCACCTGGAAAAACTTATTTCCACAAACAGGCCCAGGCCCCGTTAAAAAATTACGGAATTTTTTGTTTAGTACTTAAATTAATTCTAACTTTGTATAGATACTAAACAATATACATAATGAATAAGGAGCTGCAGTCAATAATTGACATTTTCTTCAGGATGTTGCACATCTACTCGGTACTCGATAAAAAGCCCAAGGAATATGGTACCGGTGATCTTTTATATGTAAGTGAAATACACGCAATTTATTCGATCGGGTGTAACCCGGAGATCAATATCACCCAGCTTGCTGAATTCCTGGGTGTAACCAAAGGAGCAATATCTCAAACTGTTAAGAGACTGGTCACCAAGCGTTATATAGCAAGATATTATGGAAGAAACAAGAAGGAAGTAAACCTGAGGCTTTCTGACAAGGGATTTATTATCTGTCAGGGCTATCAGACCTTTAATAAAGAAATGCTGCATTTTGCTGAAGAGCTTTATGAAAATGCTTCTCCGGCGGACATAAGAATGGTTAAAAGACTTTTTCAGACAATATATGAAAATATGAAAAAAATACTGGACAGATATTATAATATTTAGAATCTAAACTATATATAAATGAAACTTAAACTGGTTGTATATCTTAGTCTGGCAAGTCAGGTCATTTATGCTCAGGGCGTTTTATATGATTATATCAAACATGGACTGGAAAATAATCTGGCTTTGCAGCAAAAAGAAGCGAATTACCGTCACAGCCTTGAGATTCTGAAGGAGGCAAAGGGACTCTTTTATCCCGCAGTGTCATTCAATGCCCGATACACTAAATCGGAAGGTGGCAGGGTCATCTATTTTCCTGCAGGGGATTTGCTGAATCCTGTCTATACCACCCTTAATCATTTAACGGGATCAAGTCTTTTTCCACAGGTCGAAAACCAGGAAATAAAGTTCCTGCGTCCTGAAGAACACGAAACCAAGATTCGTGTTGTTATGCCTGTTTTTAATACAGATTTGTATTATAATGCCAGGATTAAAAAAGAACTATCGGTTTCTGAAGAGATCAGTGTTATACAGTACAGAAGAGAACTGACGGCCGAAATCAAAAAAGCATATTATTCGGCAGGGATGGCCGAAAGCATTATGTCAATGCTTCAGGAAACACGATTTTTGCTTCTTGAGAATGTCAGGGTTAACAGTAAGCTCGTCGAAAACAACAAAATAACCATTGATAACCTTTACCGATCCCAGACAGAGCTGAGTAGATTAGATCAGCAGAAGCAGGATGCATTTAAGAATAAGCAGGTCTCAAGAGCCTGGTTCAATTTTTTGCTAAACAGGCCGCTGACTGATAGTATAATACTTGAAGCTCCGGCGGAATTGCCTTTACCGGATGGCACTGCAGGTGAATTTGCACGAAAGGCAGTTGCAAATCGGGAAGAAATCAAGAACCTGGAACAATATTGTCATGTGACGGATATAACGATCAGCATGAACCAGTCAGCAAAGTTACCCGATTTATTTGTTGTTACTGACTATGGCTTTCAGGGTGAGAAATATGAATTCACCCGGGATCAGGATTACCTGCAGGCTTCTGTTGTGTTGTCCTGGAATATTTATGCCGGATTTCAAAACAGATCAAAGATAAAGCAGGCAATGATTAACAGGGAGATTGTTGCCCGGCAGCTTGAAGAAACAAAAAACCGGATTGAGTTACAGGTCATCAATTCAATGAACGGACTGAAAGCCTCAGAGGCAGCAAAGAGA
>DCVC01000128.1 GCA_002328625.1 Bacteroidales bacterium UBA2198 | reverse complement strand
TCGAAAACCACTTCATTATATCTCCTGTACCTGCCCTCCTGAATATTCCTGATTGTGAAAAGCGGTAACTCACTTTCGGGATCAATATAGCTTTCATAAATATCTTTGACCTTGAACAATGCATCAGCAACTCCTACGGTTCTTCCGATAAATGTGGAATGCCATACTTCTTTCCCCCATAAAGTGTCAACTTTGAGTTCAAAAGAAGCAGCTCCCGCCTGAATAACTCCATAATGAATAGAATATTCTACTCTCTCTCCCGGTTTATAGGCAGATTGCTGAGCTGAGCAAAAGACCAGGCTCAACAAAGCGAAGGTTATATAAAATACAAACCTCTTCATAATGATATATCTGATATTACACTCTTCTGACAAATTATCTGCCAAGAATATTCTTTTTTGATTTTGTGGTAATAAAGTCTTTAAGATAAAAGGGCTCAAAATAGGCTGTATTTTCATAGCGTTTTTCATTAAATGCCTTATATACAGGCCCATACATAAATGATGCGGAAATCCTGAATTCATCTGCAAAACATATATTATCTCGTTTAATAACTGATTTGCATTTATCAGTACCATCACCAAAGAAAAGTATTCTGATTGAATCAGGTATATCAAGAAATGAATTTACATCAATTATCACGGCAGATGTCTTTTTTATACTTCTGCCCTCTGAATTCATTATTGTGTAATAGACCTCCATCCTTCTGGCGTCAATAACTGGTACAAAGAGCGAGGTAGTGTCGAGTCTGTATTTTTCCTTCATGGCATCGCTGATACCGCAGAACATCGAGAGAGTAGTTTCAACTCCAATAAGAGGGATGCCCGCGCCATATGCTAATCCTTTCGCGACTGATACGCCAATCCGAAGGCCGGTATATGAACCTGGACCTTTACTTACTGCGACAGCCTCAAGATCGCGTACTGATAATCCTGCCGAGTTAAGTATATCCTGAATAAAAACCGTGAGTCTGGTAGCATGCGATTTATTTTCCTCGCTTTCTCTTACAGCAATAAACCCATCTTTGTTGCATAGTGCAACTGAACAGAGAGCAGTTGAAGTTTCGAGACAAAGGATCATTTTGAGATCTTCTGGAGAATTATTTTACTGAAAAGAGATCATCCTTCTTTACAATTTCGACAAGGGTGCTATCGGAAAGTTTTTTACTAATGGCACTGAAAGGATGCGATATTACACGGTCGCCGACTGAAATACCTGAAGTGATCTCTATATAAGTATTATCCTGTATCCCTGTTTTAACATCCTTTGCGAGAGCTCTTGTTCCATCGGTTATAAATACAATTGTGCGGATATCATCAGCTGTTGATGAGATTGCTGCAACCTTTGTTGTATCGGTGCGGGTAGTTACTGACTGTATCGGAACAGTAATTATGTCTGATCTTGACTCGGTTTGTATTTCAACAGTTGTCGACATTCCCGGCCTTAATGGGTTGCTTCCCCCGCGGGCAGAAAGATTTTGATATGACTCCGGAAGAACAAGTATCTTGACATCGAAATTAGTCACCTGGTCAGCCGAAACACCTGTTGTTTTTGCAGAATTAGCTATTTCTGTCACGATTCCTCTGAACTTGTGGTCCAGAAAAGCATCTACTTTAATAACAGCAGTGTCACCCACGGTGACACGGACGATATCATTTTCATTTACCTCGACCCTGGCTTCCATTCTCGACAGATCTGCAACACGTAATAATTCGGTTCCTGCCATCATGCCTGTTCCTGCAACCCTCTCACCAAGCTCAACAAGCAACATAGACACTGTGCCGGTCATCGGTGAATATATTGATGTTTTAGTAAGATTCTCGTTTGCCTCTTTAAGTGAAGCTTCAGTACTTACAACAGAATATTTTGCTGCATCAACCTCTGCTTTTGCAACACGATACGAAGCTTCAGCCTGTTCATAGTCAGATTTGGAAATAGTCTGTTCTTCGAACAATTGTCTGGTTCTCCTGAATGAGAGCTCCGCCTGTGTAAACTGAGCTTCGGTCTGAACCAGGCGGGCACGGGCGGAACTTATTGCTGCCAGTGACCTGTCTCTTTGCGAAATATAAACATCGGGTTTTATCCTAAGCAGAAGCTGCCCTTTTTCAACGCGATCACCCTCTTTAACTCTTAGCTCCACAATTTCACCGGAAACATCCGGAGTGATCTTAACCTCTTTTTCAGGCTGGATTTTCCCATTGGCCGTAATTGTCTCTGTTATACTGCGTTTTTCGGCAGTTTCAACAGCTACTTTTACAGTTACACCTTTTCCGAACCAGCCCTGTTTCTTACCTATTATGGCAAAAATTATGAGTACAATTGCCACCGGGAGCAGTATCTTCAGGATCTTGTTGCTTTTCATGATAAGATATTTTGTATATAGTTATTATTTAATAATTTATGATTAATATTCTGGGGATTTAATTCTTATATCCTTATTATTCGTTCAGATTCAAGGGTATCCCTTTATAGAAATCAAGGACTTTGGTTTTAAAGATAAATTCATATTTAGCCTGCGACATATCTGACTGTGCATTAAGAAGCTGTGTTTTTGCAGCATTGTAATCGACCGGGGTAACCATTCCTACATTAAATTTCTGTTCGGTATATCTTAATGATTCTTCCATGGAAGCAACAGCCTTAAGGCTTGCATTGTATTTTTTCAGTGCAGCAACAGCATCGGCATAAGCTTGTTGAATATTTTTATATAGTTGTTTCTTTGTGCCCTCCAGTGCAAACTCATTGTTCTCGATAACAAGCTTCGAATTTGAGATGTTTTTGTTTATCTGCCAGTTGTTGAGAATCGGAAGACTAAGAGAAAAGCCTATTCCATAGTTAATATTATCATTTATCTGGTCGGCAAATGTATAGGTCCCATAAACCGGTCCTGTTACCGGATCAATACCTAAAATTCTTTTCCTGATATCAGAATAACCTGTGCTGAAAGAATGATTCATGGCCAGGCGCGGACTTCTTCCTCCCTGTGCAATCCTGAAGTCATATTGGCTGGCGGTAAGCTTGAATTCAGAACTTTTAACTTCGGGCCTTGTACCAAGAGCAATTTCATATATTTCATTAATGTTGCCGGTAATAATAGTGCTTGTGTCAACATGAATTTCCGGAACAATAATTTCAAATCCTTCCGGTGTTTTAAGTTCGAGAAGCTGTGTAAGATTGAGAACAGAAATATCAAGCTGATTTTTCATACTTATCAGCTGAAGCTCCTCCTGGGCCGCCTGAGCTTCGATCTGTAACAGATTTCCACGGGCGACACTTCCGGCATCAACCAGCTTCTTCGTTTTTTCTATCTGCTGCAGTGTTATTTCCAACTGGTTCTCAGTCGCCGATACCAGTTCTTTGTTGAGCAGTATCTGCAGGTATCCGAGGGCCACACTAAGGGAAATATTATCCCTGATGTTCTTCAGATCCTCGTCGCTTGCAAACAATTCATATTTGCTCTTTTTTATTGAGTTCAGGTTCTGAAGACCGTTGAAAATATTGAGGTTACCTCCGAGATAAAAGTTATTCGACTGAACATTCTCCTGATCAGTAAACTGATAAGTGGTTTCATCGAGAGCCCTGCCGAAAGAATAATTGTGTGAAGCCTGGCCATTAAGGGTGGGTAACAGCTTTAATTTTGAAAGTTCGAGAGCATTCTTCTGATACCTGGTCTGGATTATCTGCTGCCTGATCTGAATATTGTTATCAACAGCATATTTAATGCACTCCTCCAGCGACCAGGAATGTTGCCCAATTGTTCCTTCATAAGGAAGTATAATACAGGTTATTATTAAGACCAGGAATTTTTTCATGTCTGAAAATTTTGCTTATGAAAAATACATTGAACGGGTATTGATAAATACGGCAAATAGATATTTATGTTGCATATTCTAAACATGGCAGGATGTCCGAGTTCCAAAAACAAGGTTACGAAGATAAATAATTAGGTTTAAATAATTATCTTTCGTGTCTCATTTATAAACTTAAAAATTATGCTTCATTATAAGGAATTAGGACTGGTGAATTCGAAAGAGTTGTTCAGGAACGCTGTTCAGGGCGGGTATGCAATTCCTGCTTTCAACTTCAACAATCTTGAGCAGATGCAGGCAATCATCAGTGCCTGTGTGGAGACTAAATCTCCGGTGATCCTTCAGGTATCAAAGGGTGCACGTAAATATGCAAACCAGATTTTGCTCCAGTATCTGGCCAAAGGAGCTGTTGAATATGCGAAAGAGCTTGGCTATGCAATTCCCATTGTTTTGCATCTTGATCATGGCGATTCATTTGAAACATGTAAATCGTGCATTGAAACAGGATTCTCCTCAGTAATGATCGACGGATCACATTTCCCTTATGAAGAAAACATAAGAATTACAAGGCAGGTTGTTGAATATGCTCACCAATATGACGTTACGGTTGAGGGTGAACTGGGTGTTCTGGCCGGTATCGAGGATGAAGTCTCAGCGGAACATTCATCTTATACCAGGCCGGAAGAGGTCGAAGATTTTGTGAAAAAGACGGGAGTCGATTCGCTTGCAATTTCAATCGGGACTTCCCATGGTGCTTTCAAATTCAAAGTAAATCCGGGTGAACTTCCACCTCCTTTACGTTTTGATATTCTTGAAGAATGTGAACGTCGGATCCCCGGATTCCCGATCGTTCTTCACGGAGCTTCTTCAGTACCCCAGGAAATCGTGGATGAAATTAACAAATATGGAGGGAAAATGGAAAATACTGCCGGTGTTTCTGAAGACCAGTTACGGAGAGCTGCAAGGTCAGCAGTATGCAAGATAAATATCGACAGCGATGGAAGGCTTGCAGTGACGGCTGCCATCCGCAAGGTTTTTGTTGAGAAACCTGGTGAGTTTGATCCGCGTAACTACCTGGGCCCCGCACGTGACAAACTGAAAGAACTTTATAAGCATAAAATAGTTAATGTGCTTGGAAGTGCCGGTAAGGCATAAAAACAAGGTGCTAAGGAGTTAAAGTACAAAGGAACAGAAGATAGAGTTGTTAAGACAGGATGAGAAAAACCTGTTTCAGAATTGAATGATAATACTCTGACTAAAAGTTGTCAATAACATAACAATAACATAGACAATCAGTTACAGAATTATTGGTGTTGTTCTGTTAAAAACTAATTCAGATGGCTAAAATATTGAAAAATGGATTTTCTAAATTAGCTATCAAATTCTGAGACGTCCATTTGAAGCGTACATTATATAAAGAGGAATACCTGAGAAGAACAAACAAATTATCTCTTATGTTAAATAACAGGGAGATGAGAGCGGTTGGGGTCTATTGCAACCGTTACAGGGTTAAAAACAAATCAGAATTTTTCAGGGAGACAATAATGAAGGCAATTCTGAAGAGGTTTGAAGAAGAGCATCCATCTTTATGGGAGCTGAATGAACCTACTCTTTTTAACCAGGCAGTCACTAAATAGTATTTGGATTATATCTCTTTTTTAATAATTTTACTGATTCTTTACTGGCGAACTGGGGATTTTTGTCCGGTAATATCTTATAGGTTTATGTGCAAGGAAAAACGTATTATTGTTAAACATGGCTAAAAGACGCCCCTCGAAATTTATTAACGAACCTACAAAAACGACTCCGGCTATCGTTCTTGAACCTGGCAGGATACTGATCATGGGGCGGTCGATTCTTGAGAATCCGGGTGAGTTTTATCGTCCTGTCATTGAGCGGATAAGCAATTATTTTTCTCATAAGGATGGCAAGACAAAGATCATATTTGGATTTGAGTACATTAATACAAGTTCAACAAAATGGATTTATGCCATTTTCCTGAAGCTGGCAAAGGCCAGGAATCTTGCTGAACATGCAAAAATAGTCTGGTATTATGAACAGGGTGATGAAGACATGTGTGATCTGGGTTATACTTTTAAATCAATGGTCAAATGTCCGTTCTTTGTTGTTGAGGTGGATGGGATAAGTAAGAAATCATTTAAACAGATGGTATCAGATTCGCTTTAGTTCAGGCTGGTGAATTCTTTCTCAGGACATGCCATTAGCGGTCGCTTTTCAAAAAATTTTCTAATTTTGCAGCACAGACAAGAATAGATTGACCCATGGTGTAACTGGTAACACGTCGGATTTTGGTTCCGCAGAGTCCTGGTTCGAGCCCAGGTGGGTCAACAAAAAAACCGC
>DCVC01000012.1 GCA_002328625.1 Bacteroidales bacterium UBA2198 | reverse complement strand
TAAAGTTAACGCATCACTACTAATTTAACTGATTGAATTTGACTAGATGATTCCATTTATGTTAACTGGATTTATCTTCAACCTGCTGTTGGTCTTCCTCCGACATATCATTTATAACATCCTGTAAGGGATTCTTCTTAAGGTTTATAGCCAGTAAGTTGGTTTTTTTAATCAAATAATAGGCAATTGCCAGTGCTGTAATTAAAATGCCAATGCCAATAAGAATTTCACCCGACAGGTCCTCAATTTTAAGTATCACTATCTTTCTTGCTAATGCAATAATTGCAACCAGAACAACAACTTCGACGTGGACAACATTTTGCTTTAAGTAAATTTTAATTGTGTCAAGCAGCTCAATACCGATTAATACCAGGAGGAATACTCCAAACAAATCCATCAGATCTCCGAGGGGGATCAACAGATTATAGGATGAGATTGTCATGTAAAGATGATAGCCGAGCTCAATAGTGGCTAATATTAATATTCCCGACATCATTATGATCAGAATGATTATTATGATCTTTTCAACGTATTGGGAACAGCCTTTTAAAAAACAGATAAACTTGCTTTCTTTCATCCTTAATAGTTATTAAATACACCCGGCATCCCTTCAGAGACTTTTCAAAGTCTTCGGAAGGGTACAAACCGTACAAAGGTAAGACGGCTTTTTTCTATCTTCCCGTTCTTCTTTTCGAGCAGTATAAGCTCCTGAACTGCCGAAGGTGCGCCAACGGGAATAATCAGCCTTCCATTTTCCGCCAGCTGATCAATAAGCGGCTGAGGGATCTCATCAGGCGCTGCCGTGACAACAATAATATCAAAAGGGGCATGCTCCGGCCATCCTTTGTAACCATCACCATATTTACATATGATATTGCTATACCCGAGCCTTTTCAGGCGGTCTTCAGATTCCCTCGCCAGCTCGGGAACAATCTCTATGGTATAGACCTTACCAACAATTTCCGCAAGTATTGCTGCCTGGTACCCCGAACCGGTGCCTATTTCCAGCGCTTTTTTCTTCGCTGAGGGTCTTACAACCTCAGTCATGTAGGCCACAATATAAGGCTGGGAAATGGTTTGACCATATCCTATCGGGAGAGGAGTATCATCATAGGCATCCCGTTCATATTCTCTGGGGACAAAAAGATGACGCTGAACCTTCCTCATAGCTCTGAGTGTGGCAGCATCTTTTACCCCACGGCTTACTATCTGTTGGGTTACCATTCTTTCCCTGGCAGCTTCATATTTGTCAACTTGCTGAAAAATGAAACCTCCCATAACGAAACAGAATATGATCAAACCAGACTTCACATTGGATCTATTTCTTACAAGATACTAAATTTTAACAATAATTCCAAGAAAAAACAGACTAAAAAGAAATGATCAGAACTCATTTATATCCCACCAGCGACAGAAATCCTTCCCCCAGGAATTGTACTGCCGGCCATATTGGAAGAAGGTTGTACTTTGTGAACACGGTTATAATTATGAGTCCGAAAAAGATCCATGAACCATATTTATAGAAACCTTCATAGAGAAGAGGAAATCGTTTAAACTGATGTAATAAAAGATGCGAACCGTCAAGAGGGGGCAGGGGAATGAGATTGAAAATAAATAATCCCCAGTTTATATAAATTGCATAAAGAAATACCTCTTTTACAAGCTGCATTCCGCTGCCATAATATCCTGTAAAAAAATGACTGTACAATGAAAATAAAACCGACAGTACCATTGCGAGAACCGCATTTGAGAAAGGACCTGCAACAGCTATTTTCATCACGTCAGTTTTGGGATTCCTCAGGTTATGTTCATTGAACTGTACAGGTTTTGCCCAGCCAAACCCGGCTACCAGCAGCATCATAAAGCCCATCAGATCAATATGCTTAAATGGATTAAGTGTTACCCGTCCCTGGTCCCTCGATGTTGAATCCCCGCATTTGTGAGCTATAAATGCATGACTGAACTCATGAACAGTTAACCCGAGAATGATACCGGGCAGAAATTTTAAGATCCTTGCCAGGGCAAAATGTTCCATCTTATTGAAGGGATTGATTTATATGTAAATAGTTCCGATGAGTGCCCGACCGCGTCAGATTCTCTCTTTTCTGACAGGCAGAAAGAAATCGCTTTCATCCAGGCTGCATTCCCTGATCATCTTCCTGGCATAATCAGCACCGGAAAATCGTTCGTCTGCATTATTAGTCCCGACTGTAAACTTCACTCCGGCTTTTTTGGCTCTCTTTATGAAATCTGCAGAAGGAATCTTATATCTGTTATTGATTTCAATAGCTATATTGTTGGCTTTCGCAGCAGATATGACTTTATCCATTCTTTCTTCTGTCCAGAAATGATCGTACCTGTCGGCCAGCTGATCCGGCAGAAATGTTGAGTTCACATATATATCTATCGGTTCCGTATTCAGAATATTCACCAGGATATTAACAAGATGATCCATGAATTCTTCTTCATCTTCAATCCATGTCTCTTCTTTCATCCAGATACGGTTTCTTCTGCCTTTTTCATCAGTAAAAGTCATAGCATCAGTGAATACATAATCAAATCTTTCTATCGACTCTTTTGAGAAAATGTCCACCCACTCTCTTCCTTCAGCCTGCATTGCAACATAAAACTGCGGATAATCCTTAAAAGTTGTCAGAACGGAATCAATCTGGTTGTCGTTATGCACAGGAAATCCCAGACCGCAATTAACTGCAATACCATAATTAATATTTTCGTCCTTCGATTTTCTGACTGCATCTTCTATCGTAAACCTGCCTTTTAGATGAACATGTAAATCAGTGATTTGAAATTCAGTGCTTCGCTGACAGTCAGTCGATATAAATACAATGATAAAGAATAAAAGAAATAAATGTTTTTTCATGGATGTTATGTGTTATGAATTATTATTAACCGGCATAAAACTAACTAAAAAGCTGTTAAAAGACAAGCTTAATATTATTTTGCCCTCTGACTTCCGGCTTCGGACTTCTGACTTCCGGCTTCATTTTCATTTTTCCCAAAAACCTCTTAGATTTACATAAATAAGATTTCGAAATGAAAAAAATAATTTTTATTCTTCTTGTAATCCTCCTGACCGGCGGTCAGAATCTTCCATCACAGGAAGTTCCTGATGCAGATGTGTATCTGATAACCTGCGGGCCGGGAACGGAGACCTATTCAATTTATGGCCATAGTGCATTGAGAATTGTGATACCTGAGAAAAACAGTGATCTTGTTTATAACTGGGGTGTTTTTGACTTCAGCACACCGAGCTTTGCTTGGAAGTTTGCCAAGGGACGGCTGGATTATATGCTGGGTGTATATCCCTATCAGGTTTTCCTGGAGGATTACAATCAGGAACAGAGGTGGGTGATATCTCAGAAGATTAATCTTTTACAGGAAGAGACATGGATCTTATTTGCCCTGATTGCAGAAAATCTAAAACCTGAAAATATCAGTTACCGTTATGATTTTTTCTATGACGACTGTTCGACAAGGATCAGGGATATTCTGGAAAAGGCAATAGGGAACAAGCTCCTTTATCCTCCTGATGGACCAAAAAGAAGTCTGCCAACATTCAGGGATAAGGTTGGTGAATACCAGAGGCCTTATCCGTGGATGAAATTGGGTATCGATCTGCTTATGGGCTCTCCTGGCGATAGAAAGGCCTCTTTCAGGGATGTGATGTTCCTTCCTGTCGATCTTAAGAATGGTTTGTCAGCAGCTGTTGTCAACAGAGCCGGCAAAATGGTTCCATTACTCCAGGATCCTGAGATTGTCCTGAATTATGACACACCGGTTAAAAAAGCGGTAATGTTTAATACTCCGATTTTTGTCTTCACTTTGCTGATAATAGCAGTAATAATACTTACTGCGGTTTACAGGGGAGTCACGGCAAATAATATTATTGATATATCAATATTTTCATTATTCTCGGTGCTCGCTTTGATGATGATATTCTTCAATTTTTTTACTGATCATCAGCAGATGAAATGGAACCTCAACATAATATGGCTTAATCCGGCCATTATTGTGTGTCTGGCTAGCCTTCTCACAGGCAGGCACTGGCAGATATGGTTTCAGATCACCTTTTTCCTTGCGGCAATTTTTCTTGTTTTAATAGTAATACTTCCACAGGAGATCAATAACGCATTTGTTCCACTGATAATCACTCTTATCATCAGAAGCTCCATACGATCAGGATTCAGCTGGAATCCGTTGACATTACCTCATTTAACATAAATTTAACACTTCTTAACTTCATTTTTCACAATCCGAAGCTTCTTTTGTGTTTTTATTTGTGGAATTGGCTGAAGGCTGTTAAACGCACTCAGGTTTTGCTTAAGCTGATATTAAAAAAACTTAAAGAGATATAAAATTAATATGATTATGGAGCAAACTGCAGATATCAGAATCCTGAACGAAAAAATTGAAAAAGAGAGCTCTTTTGTTGACATTATCAGGATGGAGATGAACAAAGTCATTGTAGGACAAAAACATTTGACTGACAGCCTGATGATAGGCTTACTGGCAAACGGGCATATTCTCCTTGAAGGGGTGCCGGGCTTAGCCAAAACGCTCGCCATTAAATCACTGGCATCGATCATTGATGCCAGATTCAGCAGGATCCAGTTTACACCCGATCTGCTTCCTGCCGACCTTATTGGAACGATGATCTACAGCCAGAAAAAGGAAGAGTTTATGGTCAAGAAAGGACCCGTCTTTGCAAATCTCATCCTTGCCGATGAAATAAACCGGTCTCCGGCTAAAGTGCAGAGTGCACTGCTCGAGGCGATGCAGGAACGACAGATCACAATAGGTGAGTCCACTTATCCTCTCGAAGAGCCATTCCTCGTACTTGCCACACAAAACCCGATAGAGCAGGAGGGAACCTATCCTCTTCCGGAAGCTCAGGTCGACAGGTTTATGCTGAAGGTTCTGATCAGCTATCCCTCAATGGATGAAGAGAAACTGATCATAAGAGAGAACCTTTCAAAAGAATTCCCTAAAACAAGCACTGTACTGAAACCTGCTGATATAATCCGTGCACGTAACATTGTCAGGGAAGTATATATGGATGAGAAGATCGAGAATTATATTCTGAACATTGTTTTTGCCAGCCGTGATCCTGAGAAATACGGACTTCCTTCATTCACTAATATGATTTCATATGGGGCCTCTCCGAGAGCTTCAATTTACCTTTCCCAGGCAGCTAAGGCTTTTGCGTTCATCAGAAGAAGAGGCTATGTGATCCCTGAGGATGTCAGATCAATTTGCGCTGATGTGATGCGGCACAGGATAGGGCTTACTTATGAGGCAGAAGCAGAAAATGTCAATCAGGATAAGATAATTTCGGAAATACTTAATGCAGTTGAAGTTCCATAAGAGACACACCTGGTCTTAGAACGGTTTTTCCTTTTAACTCATATACTTTTTGTAAAGTGGATGCAACCGAATTAATAAAAAAGGTCAGAAGGATAGAAATAAAAACACGTGGCTTGACAAGGCATATTTTTGCCGGACAATATCACAGTGCTTTTAAAGGACGAGGTATTGCATTCAGTGAAGTAAGGGAATACCAGTACGGAGATGATATCAGAAGCATTGACTGGAATGTGACCGCCCGTTTTAATCATCCTTATGTGAAAATATTTGAGGAGGAAAGGGAGCTTACAGTGATGCTTCTGGTCGATGTCAGCGGTTCAGGCAATTTCGGGACAATAAATGCTTTTAAAAAGGATATTATGACTGAAGTGGCAGCAGTATTGTCATTTTCAGCTATTTACAATAATGATAAGATTGGCGTGATCTTCTTCTCAGATAAGGTTGAAAAGTTCATCCCTCCTCAGAAAGGGAGGAAACATATACTCAGAATAATAAGGGAACTACTTGATTTCAGACCTGAGAGCAAAAAGACCAGCCTCGGTGAACCTCTCCGGTTTCTGACAAATGCAATAAAGAAGAGATGCACGGCATTCATCATTTCCGACTTCATCGTCCCTGATTTTGAAGAGCCCCTTAGAATAGCTTCCAACAAACATGATGTGGCAGCCTTAAGAGTTTTTGACCCTCGCGAGCAGTCAATTCCTGATCTGGGATTGATTAAAGTAGCGGATTCGGAAACAGGTGAGGAAAAATGGGTTGATACTTCATTCAGGTCTGCAAGAAGGGAATATGAGAAGTGGTATAAAGAGCATACGGAATGGTTAATGAATATTTTTAAAAGATGTGGTGTGGATTATACAGAATTGAGTACTGGAGAGGATTATGTAAAGCCTCTTATTAAATTGTTTGAACAGCGATAACTGTAATGAAGAGAGTCTCGGTTTATATATTGATTTTATTTACTACGATTCCCCTGACAGAGGGTCAGGATGTAACAGTAACTGCCGCTTTTGATACTGCCCGGATATTTATGGGTGATCAGACAGGCTTTACGATAACTATTGACCAGCCTTCTGATATCAGTCTGAACCTGCCGTATTTTAGGGATACAATCAATAAAAAAATAGAGATCATAAACGGCCCTGCAATTGATTCCCTTATAACAAAAGATGGACGTATCCAAATCATTGAAAAATACCTTGTTACTTCATTTGACTCAGGACGTCATCATCTGAATCCGGTTTTCGCCGAGTTAAGAAATGAAAATGGTTTGAAACGTTATTATTCAAACTATTCTGTGCTTGATGTTGTAAGAGTTGCTATTTCTCCACCTGATTCTGCATCAGGGATTTTCGACATTATTGGCCCCTACGGGGCCCCCGTTACTCTGGGAGAAATATTGCCATGGATCCTGGCAGGAATTCTGATAACCGGACTGCTCTGGTTTGCCATCAGATTATTAAAGAAGCTTAAAAAGACCAGGCATGAAGTGGACGCCCCTGCAGTTACCGATCCTGCTCATATAATAGCTTTCCGTGAGCTTGAAAAACTTAAGGGAGAGGAGCTCTGGCAGAAAGGTGAAGTAAAAAGATATCATACCAGGTTAACTGAAATACTCCGTCAATATCTTGAGAACAGGTTCAGTATATTCTCTCTTGAAATGACAACGTCTGAAACACTTGAAGCCCTTTTAAAAACAGGATTCAGGAAGGATGTATCCTATAACAGACTAAAATCTGTCCTTAATGGTGCCGACATGGTGAAATTTGCAAAATATAAACCTGAACCATCTGAGAACGAACTCAGTTTCGAACAATCCTGGGATTTTATTTCAGCCACAAAAAAAGAGGAAGTGGTTACGGAACCAGGCAGGAGCAACGAAAAAATGAAGGAGGAAAGTATATGAAAGGAATAACATTTGCAGAACCGGCCTTCCTTTATCTGTTGCTGATAATACCAGTCATGATTGCTTTTTATGTCCTGAAACAACATAATGCTTCTGCTTCTCTCAGGATGCCCGGTCTTTATTCTTTTTCAAAATCAGGTAATTCTTTCAGGAACTACCTCAGGCATATTCTTTTTGCTTTCAGGATAGTTGTATTATCACTGCTTGTAATTATACTTGCACGCCCTCATTCCACTGACAGATTTCAGGATATCTCAACCCAGGGAATTGATATTATTCTGACCCTTGATATATCAGGCAGTATGCTTGCACGCGACTTTAAACCCGACAGGCTTGAAGCATCTAAAAACGTTGCTACAGAGTTTATTTCAGGCAGACCATACGACCGGATAGGCCTTGTTGTTTTCAGTGGAGAAAGTTTTACTCAGTGCCCTCTGACAACCGACCATGCAGTACTCATTAATCTTTTGCGCGATATTCAAAGTGGGATGATTGAGGATGGCACTGCCATTGGAATGGGACTTGCTACTGCTGTAAACAGAATAAAGGATTCGGAAGCAAAGAGTAAGGTTGTTATTTTGCTCACCGATGGCATCAACAATAAAGGAGAGGTTGCTCCGGCAACAGCTGCGGATATTGCAGCAACATTCGGGATAAGAGTTTATACAATTGGTGTCGGTACACAGGGTATGGCTCCTTATCCAGTGCAGACACCTTTTGGGATTCAGTACCAGAATGTTCCTGTCGAAATCGATGAAGCTATATTAAAGGAGATAGCACAAAAAACGGGAGGCAGATATTTCAGGGCTACAGATAATGATAAGCTTGTACAGGTTTATTCGGAAATTGATAAACTGGAGAAATCCTTAATAGATGTGAGACAGTACAGCAGAAAAGAAGAAAAGTATCTTCTCTCCGGAATTTTTGCTTTTTGCCTGATATTGATCGAAATGGTCATACGAAATACACTATTTAAGAACCTGACTTAATTAAATATTATGCAGCTGTTCAGATTCGCAAATCCCGATTTTCTATACCTGCTGACCCTTCTTCCGGTATTGGTGCTCCTCTATTATATTAACTTCACAAGAAAGAAAAGAGCATTCAGAAGATTTGGCAACACCAGTATTGTCGGGAAACTTATTCCTGAGTTGTCAGCGATCAGGCCTCCTGTCAAATTCTTTTTACAACTTATGGCGTTCTCATCAGCCGTTATAATGCTTGCAAGGCCACAGTTCGGATCAAAGATAGAGGAAGTAAAAAAGCAGGGAGTTGAGGTTATCATTGCACTTGATGTAAGTAATTCGATGATGGCGGAAGACATACAGCCCAACAGGCTCACAAGGGCAAAACAGGCAATCTCAAGACTGGTTGACAACCTTGAAAATGACAGGATCGGATTAATCGTCTTCGCCGGGGACGCTTACACTCAGATACCGGTAACTACAGATTATGTTTCTGCTAAAATGTTTCTATCAGCAATTAGTCCTGATATGCTACCAAAGCAGGGAACCGCAATTGGCGCTGCCATTAACCTCGGAATCAGATCATTCACTCCTGGAGAAGGAAAAAGCAAAGCCATGATAATCATCACTGATGGCGAAAATCATGAAGATGACCCGGTTCCGGCTGCAGAGGAAGCCTCAAAAGCCGGAATTATAATACATACAATCGGTATAGGATCAGTTGAAGGAGTCCCCATTCCACTTGCTTCAGGCAGCAGAAGAGACTTCCTGAAAGATGTTAAGGGAAATACCGTAATTAGCAGGCTTGATGAAGATATCCTGAAAAAAATTGCTGTCGGCACAGGAGGAAATTATGTCAGGGCAAGCAGCTCCAACATAGGCCTGGATGAAATTTTCAACGGGATAAGAAAAATGAAGAAGGAGGAGCTTGAAAGCACCATGTATACAGAATACAATGATCAGTTCCAGATATTTGCTGCACTGTCGCTGATCTTCCTTATCATAGATTTTATTATTATGGACAGAAAGAACAGGAAACTTATGAATATCAAGTTGTTTAAATTCAAAATTTAATAACTGTTGAAAATCATATGTCTAAAGTCAGAATACATATAATTACAAGAAAGAATATCGCTTACCTTTCACTTTTATTATTGGTTGCTTCATCACCTCTGTTAAGAGCACAGGGTGAAAAGAAGTATATAAGGCAGGGCAACCGCGAATACGCTGACAATAAATACTCTGAATCAGAAATTTCATACAGGAGAGCTATCGATAAGAACAAAAACTTCTCTGATGCTCTCTTTAATATTGGAAATGCTCTTTACAAACAGGAAAAATTTGAAGAAGCAGGAAAACAATTCATAAATAACGCCGATCTCAACGAAGACAAAAGGAAAAGATCCGCAGCTTTGTATAATTTGGGAAACTCGCTTCTTATGGCAAACAGGGTCGGGGAGAGTATCGAGGCATACAAAGGCTCTCTCAGGCTGAACCCGGATAATATGGAAGCAAAATACAACCTGGCTTATGCACAGGATCTTCTGAATCAACAGCAACAACAGCAACAACAGCAACAGCAGCAGGATCAAAATAACAAGGATAACAAGGATCAGAACAAAAACAATAAGAAAGAAGATCAGAATCAAAACAATGAGCAGCAAAATCCTGATAATCAAAAGGATCAACAGAAACAACAACAGCAGCAACAGGATATTTCCAGGGAGGATGCTGAAAGGCTGCTGAATGCAATTGCAAATGATGAAAAAAATGTCCAGGAGAAAGTCAGACTGCAAAAAGCAGCAAAATCAAAAGTAAGGACAACAAAGAACTGGTAATAATATGTGGAATGAAATTTAAGAAAACCATACTCTGCAATTTCATCGTATTTCTTACTGTTACAGCATCGGGACAGGATATCTCAGTAACAGCTGATTATCCGGGAACAGTAAGGGTGGGACAGCAGTTCACAATCGCCTGGAAAGTCAACTCTGGTGGGGGAGATTTTGCAGCTCCTTCCTTTGAGGACTTTTACAGGCTTATGGGTCCACAGACATCATACAGTTCAAGTACACAAATAATTAACGGAAAAATAACCCGCGAGACTTCCTATTCATATGTTTATTACCTGCAGGCTGTAAAAGAAGGTAGATTCGTAATTCCTCCCGCTACATTTACCATTAAAAACAAGTCTTACAGTTCCGATTCATTGTACATTGAAGTAATCGGATCGGGCACACCTCAGCAAAATGTTACCGGTGCACCAAAACAGGATGAAAAAGGCCAGGTGCAGGCTTCAAATGATGAAATATTTGTAAGTCTTCTGCTGAACAGAAGAGAGGTTTTTCAGGGTGAACATATTGTGGCAACTGTCAAGATTTATACTCGGGTTGATATCTCCGGGATCAATGAGATAAAGTTCCCTTCATTCAATGGCTTCCTGAAAGCAGATCTCAATACTCCGCCCCTTACCTCACTTCATCGTGAAAATGTGAACGGAGTGATCTACGGAACAGGAGTTGTACAGGAGTTCCTTCTCTATCCCCAGATCAGCGGTGACATCACCATTGACCCTGTACAGATATCAGTACTCATTCGCCAGAAAAGCGGACAGAATGATCCCTTTTTTGGTGACTTCTTCTCCACTTATACAACTGTACCAAAAGCAGTTATCAGTCCGGCAGTAAAAATTAAAGTAAAACCTTTGCCCGGAATAAAACCTGATGATTTTTCAGGAGTAGTGGGGAAGGTTGATATAAAAGCCTCTCTGAACACGGATACTGTCAATGTTAATGATGCAATAAACCTTAAAATAGTGCTGTCAGGTAATGGTAATCTCAAACTGGCTAATGCACCTGAGATTAATTTTCCACCCGATATTGAGATATATGATCCCAGGATATCTGACGAATTAAAGAACGGCCTAAATGGAACAACAGGTCAGAAGAGTTTTGATTACCTTCTTATTCCAAGACATCATGGCGACTTTACAATTCCGTCCATCACATATACCTTTTTCAATAACACTTCCGGGAAATATGAAAAACTGACCACGGAACCATTCCGCTTCCATGCACGAAAAGGAAGCGACCAGAATTTGGGAATAACAGTTTTCGGAGGGGTCTCGAAGGAAGATGTAAAATACCTGGGACGGGATATCAGGTTTATTAAACCCAATCCCGGAAACCTGAAGAAAAATGAAAATATCCTGATTTTAAAACGCTCATTTTACAGCCTGTACGCATTTGCATTTATTGCATTTCTCTTAGTCCTTTTTGCCAGGCGTGAGCACGTTAAGCGTAATTCAGACCTTATTGCTGTCAGAAACAGAAGAGCCTCAAAGGTTGCGGGAAAAAGATTGAAGGAAGCTTCAAGGTGCCTTAAAAGCGGAATGAACGACAAATTCTACGAGGAAATATTAAAAGCAATCTGGGGCTATCTGAGCGACAAACTTAATATTCCGGTTGCAGATCTTACAAGGAATAATAGTGTCAACTCACTGAAAGAAAAAGGCGTCGGGGAAGAAAAAATAAATAGTCTTATAACAATCCTGGATAAATGCGAGTTTGCCAGATTTGCTCCTGCATCATCAGATACGGAATCTGCAAAAATATTTAATGACGCTTCGAAGTTTATCAAATCCATTGAAAATTCTGTCAATTAGCCTTATGAGATCACTTAAAAGAACAATAGTGCTGATAATTTGCATTTCAACAATTGTCCCTTTCGCTTCTTCACAGGACCAGCACAATGAGAAATTCACTGAAGGCACTGACTTCTATAATTCTGCCGGATTTCAGGAGGCTCTCGATATTTGGATGGAGATATACAATACTGGCTATCGTTCCGCTTCGCTTGCATACAATATAGGTAACGCCTTTTTTAAACTTAATGACATACCGGGAGCCATTCTCTTCTACGAAAGAGCACGCCTCCTCAAGCCTGCCGATGAAAACATTAACTATAACCTGCAGATTGCAAGATCGCTTGTAGTGGATAAATTTGAAGAGATACCGGAACTCTTTTTTGTCAAATGGTTTGACTTTGTCTCACTGGTCATTTCATCAAACGGCTGGGCAATAATCAGTCTGATCTCTTTTGTTTTATTCCTTTTGCTGTTCTCTCTATATTTATTTTCATCAAGATATAGATTAAAGGTAACAGCCTTCTGGGCAGGATTATTTTTTGTTATTCTTTCACTTATCTCACTTTCATTAACATTGAGAAACAAATCACTTGTATACGACAGTCGCAAGGCAATAGTATTCAACCCTTCGGTAAGCGGTAAAAGTTCTCCGGATACCAGCGGAACAGATCTCTTTATAATTCATGAAGGGACAAAAGTAACAATTGAGGATACAGTAGGTGAATGGCACGAGATAAGGCTTACCGACGGCAACAAAGGCTGGATTCCATCCGGCAGTGTTAATATTATATAAAGTCATAGCAATATTTTATTTATTTTAGGGTCAGATTTCAGCAGGAATTGTAATAACTTTCCGGACATGAAAAAACATATCCTTTTCATACTGATCCTGTTCGCCTTAATAAGCTGTAAAAAACAGAAATTTTCACCTGAGGGACCTTCAGATATAAGAATCAGGAACCTTACTGATTATACTTTTACCGAAGTATCGGTAAGTGTTTCAGGGGAAACTGTCAATTTCATTGATATTGAAGCAAAGTCGGTGTCGGAGTACCATAGGTTCAAAAAATCATTTCCAAAAGCTGATATCAGTGTAAAAGTAAATGACGAAACCTTTTCAACAGAACCTGTTGATTATACCTATATGCAGTATTTTGGCCAGGATAAAGTAACTTATGAAGTTATCATTGAGGACTTTGGCAATAAAAAGCTCAAGATAAGCAATGTTATCCTCGAAGGACCAATTGACCCATAATAGTGCTTTACTAACGGAACATGGGATCAGAATTTTTAAAGGAATTTTAAAATGAGTAAAAAGAGAGAGGTAAACAGTCCGCGTGTACCGATATACAGGGACGTGGGCTTTGAATTATATGATACAGCAATTGCCGGTGAGGCCTTCAGACGGGAGACGGAAAATGAAAGGGAACCTGATTTATTCATCTATTCAAGGTACCGTAATCCTACCGTAATCGCAGCTGAAGAAGAGATAATGAAACTTGAGGGCTCAGCCTGGGCCCTCCTTACTCAATCAGGCATGTCGGCGATTGATACTGCTGTATCTATCTTTCAGAACGGAAAATCAACAAGACCCTGGCTTTTTTTCAGTGAGATATACGGAGGGACTATATCATTTGCCGAATCAGTCCTTAAAAACCGCAGGGGTCTTGATATTCATAGTTTTTTGCCTGATAACGAACGATATAACATCGACAAGTTTGAACTCCTGGTAAAATCGATAAAACCAGCATTCGTTTATATGGAAGCTGTTTCAAATCCGATGCTGATTGTTCCGGATGCTCTCGCTGTCCTAAAGATTGCAAATGAATATGGTTCGAGGGTCATAGTTGATAATACATTTGCCACACCCTTTTTGTGGAAGCCACTGGAAAACGGTGCTGACATCGTAATTCACAGCGTGACAAAATACCTTTCAGGACATGGCAACCTGACGGCCGGAGTATTATGCGGGAATGATAAGGAATTGATGAAATCAGCCATAGAATACCGGAAATTTGTCGGCCATTTACTCTCCGCTGATGATGCTTACAGGCTCCACACACAGATACAGTCGTTCAGATTAAGATTCCGCCAGCAAAGCAGCAACGCAGTACAACTCTCAGGAATACTGGACCAATCCCCATTAATAAGAAGAGTATGGTATCCGGGATTAAGAAGTCATCCGAGTTATAATGAGGCTGTAAATCTCTTTTCCGGTAAAGGATTCGGAGCAATGATAACTTTCGATTTTGATGGAAAAGATGCTTCGGAAAAAAGGATACGCAGAGATCTTTTCATCAGGTCAGTTTCAGCTAAAATAAAACTGATCCCGTCTCTTGGAGATTACCGGACAATACTTCTCCCTGTCGAATCTGTCTGGGGAGCCAAATATCCCGAACCGGGAATGATAAGATTATCAGTAGGTTTTGAAGATTATGATGAACTGCTGATCACAATTAATCAGGGACTAAACTCTCTGCACTGAACCCTGCATCATCAGCCGAAGCTTCGGTGAAACCCTGGTCGTGTGTCATCAACTCCAATTTACTGGTTCAATTCCGTTCCGGATAAGATATTCGTTGCATCTGCTGAAGTGCTTATTGCCGAAAAATCCCCGTGCAGCTGAAAGGGGAGAGGGATGCACCGATTCCAGAACAAGGTGCTTTGACCGGTCAATAGACTCACCTTTCTTCTGTGCATATGCTCCCCAGAGGAAAAAAACCATATTCTGTTTTTCATCGTTGAGAACTTTTATAACGTAATCGGTAAATTCCTCCCATCCTTTTCTCTGATGCGAACCAGCATGGTGAGCTCTTACTGTCAGTGTGGCATTAAGCAATAATACTCCCTGTCTGGCCCATCTCTCAAGGTTCCCTGAAGAGGGAACCTGTATTCCGAGATCTTCTTTAATTTCTTTGAAAATATTTATCAGACTTGGAGGGAACTCAACGCCATCCCTGACTGAAAAGCATAATCCGTGAGCCTGCCCGGGTCCATGATAAGGATCCTGTCCGATGATAACTGCTTTTACAGAATCAAAGGGGCAGAGATCAAAAGCATTGAAAATCAACGATCCCGGAGGATAAACAGAAGCATTTCTGTATTCCTCCTTTATGAATGCTGCTAATCTGATAAAATATTCCTTTTCAAATTCACTATGAAGTTTTGATTTCCAGCCGGTTTCTATTTTTACTATCATTTTATCCGCGATATATTAAATTATTGCTACCTTTTGAGGTGATTTTATTGCCTGGAACCACACTAATATAAGCAATTCTTTTGATCAATTAATTTAGAGCAGACTGTTTACTTAAATATAAGAAGATGCCAGTTGAAACTGAACGGAAATTTCTTGTCGTTGGGGAATTCAGACACCAGTCTGTAAGTAAGATTGAAATTATTCAGGCCTACCTTTCAATTGATCCTGTAAGGATAATCAGAATAAGAATAGCTGACAATAAAGGTTTCCTTGCCATAAAAAGCCCAAAACGGGG
>DCVC01000125.1 GCA_002328625.1 Bacteroidales bacterium UBA2198 | reverse complement strand
GTAGGTTCTGCTATTTCACCATTAAGTTTAGCTGTAAGAAAAACAAGTAATGGCCTCATCTGTTTGCCTTTACGACGAAATATATAATTCAGTATGATCTTTAATAAAGGAATCTCGCTTCGCATGGTTCGTCCAAAATAATATTCGAACTGTGCCATTTCGTTCTTAACCGGTTTTTTTATATCAGAGAGATCCGACATTTCTGTTTATTTCTTTCAAATATAATAAAATCGATTTACCGCTGAATTATACTACATATATTCCCAATCCAAATATTTATACAGTTTGAAAGACAGAATGAACTATGGAAAACATATCTTTGCTGTCAGAAATCAGTATTAATCTGATAATATATGAAAATAAAAGGAGGTACTTCGCTTCACTTCGTTTCGTTAAGAATGACAGAAAGTAACTATTGAAGAGGGGGTGAATTGCGCCAGGGTCGCCACTTATTCCTTTTTTGACTCGGAATTTCTTAAACTACTGTCATCCCGAACGTAGTGAAGGAGCTCTCAGTATAAATCGGACACTATTTATAGAAAGTAAAAGATAAATGGAAATAAAAAATATAAATCCTGAAAAGCTCGAAAAGGCTGCAAATATGCTTAAAGCTATTGCACACCCCATAAGGATGTCGATAATTGGTTATCTTGAAGACGGGAAAAAACGAACTGTCACAGAAATTCATAAAACGATTGGAATAGAGCAGTCAACAGCTTCTCATCACCTTGGAATAATGAAAGACAGAGGAGTATTGGAGTCCCGGAGGGAAGGCAAGAACATCTGTTATTTTCTAAAACACGACAAGCTTACCACAATTCTCAAATGTATTGAGGATTGTTCCGGCTAAACATAAAATCATTTCCTCAGCCATAAGAACTATTAGCTGATACCTTTGAACATTCTTTTCTGAAAAAGAACGATTGCAAATACTCCGCAGGTTATTGCAGAATCTGCAATATTAAAAACAGGTCTGAAAAAAATTAGTTGTTCCCCGGGTCTGAAGGGAGACCAGTCGGGCCAGTAGGTGCTAATTACAGGAAAGTAGAACATATCGACAACTTTACCGTGAAGAAATGAAGAGTATCCTCCCCCGGGAGGGAACATAACAGCAGGCTGGGTAAAGCTTTCGCTGAAGATCATTCCGTAAAAAGCACTGTCAATAATGTTTCCGATAGCTCCTGCCATTATTGCACAAACAGATAATACCAGTCCTGTACTTGCCTTTTTCTTCAACAATGAAACAAGAAACCATCCTATTCCGATTATGGCAATAATTCTAAATATGCTTAATATCAGCTTTCCTGGCCTGCCTCCCATCTCCATACCGAAAGCCATACCATTGTTTTCAATAAAATGGAGGATTCCCCAATTCCCGAAGAGAACAATCTCCTGTCCTATCACCATATTGGTTTTAACCCATATCTTTAAGGCCTGATCTAAAACAAGGATCAAAACTATAAACAAAACTGCCTTTTTCCCTGAAGACATTGATAACATATTATTGTTAAGGGTGGCAAAATAGCAAAAAAATTACTATCAGGAAACAGTTCCTGAAAAAGCTTTTATTTTACCGGAAAGATTTTAAGGACAAGTAATATTAAGGTAATTCCCATCCCAGCAGTACCAGTCAGAATTGCCGAAATACCCCGGGCACTTGACCCTGCCATTCTTGGCCGAAGTACTCCACTCTACATTAAGATCATAAAACTGCTGATATGAAGGATTGTAATAATGGATTGTATAATAGGCATTCAGTGTATTTGTAGTACGACCATATTCAATATAACTGTCTTTGAACGGATCCCCGCTCTTCATATAAGTGTATTTTATCATTCCAACAGAATTACCCGACTTCGTCCAGTCGATCTGAAGTATCAATACCTGATTCTGATAATTCTGATTAAGTTTCCATTGTCCTCCTGTACCGTCAAGTTTTGAAGTACCTTCAAACCAGAGAAATTCCGGAAAACTCCCTGTCCCTTCCTTGGATATGTACATTTTCCAGAGAACATCATCTGACCTTATCTGACCTGTAAGTCTTGCTTTGTAGGTCACGCTCACCTGGTCAATGGTTATGTTTGCATTGTAACCCCATTGCCAGGTTTTGGAATCAATGTAAACAGGATTTGTATTGACTGCCAGCTGAAAGGACTTTACCGGTACAAAAAGAGTAACATTTATTATCGCTTTCCAAACCATTGCAACGCCTGCCGCAAACTCCCAGTTGCTGTTTTGAGTACCTTTTGAGATCAATAACGGATTGTCTGATTTCTTTCCTGACTCAAAGTTGCTGAAATCAATGAGCATCGACTCAGAGGGAGGCAAAACAGGCGGATTTCCCTTATCTTTTTTACAGGAGGGGAAAAAAGTTATGGAATAAATAGTTAAAAGTGCTAAAACTAAATATTTTTTCATGACTAAGAAATTTGGTTATTCTGATAACGGAAAATGCAAATTAAAAGTATACAATAAATTTCAAAATAAATAATCATAGTTAATCGAACAATACTGATAAATAATTATTAAATAAACCGGATTCATATTGATTCTAACTGAACAATATCCGTACTTTGTTGTTTAATAACAAAATTACTTTCAATATGGGAAAAATTAAAATGTTAAAGAAAATTGGTTTAACAGCGGTCGCTATATTAATTACACTCAAATCTTTCTCAGGTGACCCGGAAAATTTAAAAAACACAGCTATGGAAAATTTTAATATTCATGAGTTCCCGGCATTACCATATGCCTATGACGCCCTTGAGCCTTACATTGATGCACGTACTATGGAAATTCATTATGACAGGCATCATCGTGCCTACTTCAACAACTTCATTTCAGCTATTAAGGGCACTTCACTGGAAAACAACACCATTTATGAGATCTTCGCAGGTATTTCATCTGCCGGGGATGCCGTAAGAAATAATGGGGGAGGTTTTTATAACCATGTGTTTTTCTGGAATAACATGGCTGTGAAATCAGCAGGACCATCACCGGAATTGCTGGCTGACATAAACAAAACATTCGGATCGTTAGATAAATTTAAGGAAACTTTCGGTAATTCGGCAAAAACAAGGTTTGGAAGCGGCTGGGCATGGCTTTATCTGACAAAGGATAAAACTCTTGCAGTAGGCAGTACCCCAAATCAGGATAATCCGCTGATGGATGTCTCACCGGTAAAAGGAATCCCTCTGCTGACAATAGATGTATGGGAACACGCCTATTACCTTAAGTATCAGAACAAAAGAGCAGACTATGTAGATGCATTCTGGAACGTTGTCAACTGGGAAGAGGTGAGCAGGAGATATCAACAGGCGATGAAATAATCAGGTGTACAAAAACCTTTTGATCTTCATTGTTGCCGTTTTCTGGAATGGAGATGGCTGAAGTAACACAGTATTGATCCTGCTGAATTTATTTACATGCGAGTTTACATATTCCTTAAGTTCCGCAATCAATTCTTCCTTCTTTTCCTCGTATTTTTCAGTCATATCTTGTTTGAGATGCTGGTATTTCTTTTCAAGCTCTTCCATATTCAGGTGCACAAGGGCAACAAGCTTCCCCTTTTGCTGAATGACAAGTGATTCAACAACAAAACGGAAGTTATTTATCACCGATTCAATCTCTTCAGGATAAATATTCTCGCCACTTGCCCCTACTATCATGTTTTTCAGCCTACCCTTAATGTACAGATTATTGTTTTTATCAAACGTCCCAAGATCTCCTGTTCTGAACCATCCATCATGGGTCAGTACCTCTCTTGTCATTTCAGGATCCCTGTAATAACCTTTCATGACATTTGCACCCCTGGCCCAAATTTCACCTTCTCCGGTTTTCCTGTCAGGATTGTTAATAATAAGTTCAACATCTTCAATTGCCGGACCTGTTGATTCAAATAGCGAGTTTTTAGGATTTGTACCCGCCAGCAAAGGCGAGGTTTCAGTCAGGCCGTAGCCAACAGCGTAAGGAAATTTTGCCTCTATCAGAAATCTTTCAACGGTGCGGTTCAGTTTGGCTCCCCCAACCCCGAAAAACTTAAGTTCTCCGCCAAATGTTTTAAGCAGTTTTTTACCGGCAGCTGCATTAAGTTTCTTCCTGATAAAATTAATCTTGTATAAGATTCTTAGTATCCATTTTTCCCTGAAAGCGGGCAGAATCCTGTTAAAGTAAATTTTCTCAATTATCAGAGGGACTGTCAGCATCACTGTGGGCCTCACTTCAGCAAGTGCCGGGAGCAGGACCGCTGGTGTCGGTGGTTTTCGGAGATAATACACACAAGATCCGCAAAGCATCGGCAGAATAAGACCCAGAGTATTTTCATAGGTGTGCGACAATGGCAATACTGAAAGAAACCTGTCATTTTGATCAAGAGGCTGGATTTTCTTCCCGTTAACAGCATTGTGAGAGATATTCTTATGAGTCAGCATAACTCCTTTTGAACGACCGGTGGTTCCCGATGTATAGATTATCGAAGCAAGATCATCTTCTGATACTTCATAATTACCCTCAGGCACTGCTGAAGGATCATATATGAGTGACTTTTTTTCAGAAAAAACTACTGAGAAATCTTCTGTCAGAATAGCAGTTTTAAGATGCTCTGGTTTAGGACCTTCAATTTTTTGCACTAAAGCTGATGAAATAAAAATCGCTCTGGCTCCTGAATGGTCAAGGACATTCCAGACCTCAGTAGCTGAAAAATCCGGAAGAATAGGAACAACAACAGCACCCATAAAAGTAATTGCAAAATATGTTATACACCAGTTTGGCATATTGGCACTGAGAATAGCGACCTTGTCTCCCGGGTGTATTCCAAGTTTTTCAATAAATGCTGTTAAAGACTTAATCTCCCTGTTTACTGTTTCAAAACTCTTTGGTTTTTCACCAACGAACGCATAAGCGTTATTATTTCCATACTTATGCAATGTCTCATTAAATAAAGCAGGAAATGTCAATCTTATCTTCTTCTCATCCATTTTTAACCTCTCTCTTTGCTGGATTAAGTCTTCAAATTTAAGCAATTATTAATATATCTTTCTAATCTTATGATTAATATTGTATAACTCTCATTGAAGACCAGAAAGACAATTGACTTTTTATCATAGGGAATCACTAAATTTGCTTTTATATTTCACTTCTGAAAAATGACTTCAATAATCAGGATTACAAGGGAATTCTCTTTTGAAATGGCTCACGCATTATTAAACCATGATGGTCCCTGCAGGAATGTTCATGGCCATTCATACCGTCTTTTCGTGACTGTTTCAGGAAAACCGGTCCACGCCAGGAATAATCCCGGGAACGGCATGGTTATGGATTTTGACGACCTTAAGGAAATTGTCAGAAAAGAGATAATCTCTGTTTTCGATCATTCGCTTATTATCAGCAAATACTATGATGAAGAAAAGAAGATGCTTTTAAGGGGAATGTTTGATAATTTAATTCTTGCTGATTATCAGCCTACATGTGAAAACCTGATTGCTGATTTTGCGGAGAGGATTAAAAAACAGCTTCCTCCCGGTATTAAACTACACAGCCTGAAACTGTACGAAACTGCAAATTCTTATGCAGAATGGTTTGCATCGGATAATGAATAATTAATATCATGAATGAAAACCAGACAAAAAGACTTTTCCTTCTGGATGCATATGCCCTCATTTTCAGATCTTATTATGCTTTCATAAGAAATCCGAGAATCACCTCTAAAGGGATGAACACTTCGGCAATTTTCGGTTTTCTGCTGACCCTCGAGGAGCTCCTTCAGAAGCAGAAACCAACTCATATTGCCGTAGTATTTGACACACCGGCACCCACATTCAGGCATGAAATGTACAAGGATTACAAAGCAACACGTGACGAGACTCCTGAAGATATTAAAAAAGCTGTTCCCTATATTAAGCAACTCCTGGAAGCTTACAGGATTCCTGTTATTGACTGTCCGGGCTATGAGGCTGATGATGTTATCGGAACGCTTGCAAGGAAAGCATCTGAAAAAGGATTTACAACCTATATGATGACGCCGGACAAGGATTTTGCACAGCTGGTAGCTGAAAATGTTTTCATGTTTAAACCTTCCAGGAGCGGCAACGAATCGGTGCGTTGGGGTGTTGATGACATCAGAAAAGAATTTTCAGTACGGAGTCCGGAACAGGTAATTGATATTCTTGCACTTATGGGAGATGCGTCGGATAATATTCCCGGAGCCCCTGGTGTAGGCCCCAAGACCGCAATGAAACTTATTTCTGAATATGGAAGTATTGAAGAATTATTCAAAAATACCGGTAAGCTGAAAGGGAAGCTCAAAGAAATAATAGAGAATAACAGAGAACAGATTGAAATTTCAAAAAAACTGGCAACAATTGAACAAAACGTACCTGTTGAATTTAAGGAAGAGGAACTTGAGACCGAAACCCCTGACAGGGGCAAGCTCAAACTGTTATTTGAAGAACTTGAATTCAGGACTGTCGCTGCAAGAATACTGTCGGAGGCAGATAAACCGGATAAAA
>DCVC01000344.1 GCA_002328625.1 Bacteroidales bacterium UBA2198 | reverse complement strand
ACACCTCCGTCATGCGTTACAATCTCTGTATCGTCAGCAATTGCAACATGGTCACCTATCTCAATAAGGTAAGGTTCAGTTGAAAAGTTCATTGTTCCGATAACGCAATTCTCACCGATCTTCATTCCCTGTTTTCGCAGGTATCTGATTTTTGTTTTGTTACTGGATTTTTCCAGTAACTTGATATGCAAACGGTGAAAAACTGCCCTGACGTTCATTAGTCGATATTGAGTATTTAACCAAACGCTTAGTTGATTTTTGATTCAATGACATCAACTATAAACTGACCGAACAGCGGCGCAACCCGTGCTGAAAATTCAACGCTGGGATGTGAGTTATCGGGACTGTGAGCATTCGCATCGGTAAGATACAGCCCTCCTTCAGTTTCGTAGTTGTAGAAATCCCAGATGAAGATATTGTCCCCCATTTCGTCCCATTCGTTTACCACCCAGTCATGGAAATCCCGGGTTCTTAAAGCTTCGTCTTCTTTTGACTTCAGCTTTGTGTTTGCAGCAGGTGTCCAGACAATGAATTTATTCTCCGGGAATTCATGCATTTTCCTTTTTAAAGCATCGTACTGCAGCTTGTAGTTTTCGATACTTTTCACTTCGGAGTTTATATCAGGGGATCCTGTATCGGCATTGATCCTGCTGACGGGGAAACAGTGCTTAAAGATAATAACATCATATTGATTGGTCAGAATCTCAAGCGTGGGTTCTTCCATAAATGACTCTGGACCGGCATTTCTTACCCAGATGTTGTAATAATCATAGGGGTAATTATTCCAGCCATATGGGGAGCTCTTCGGAAAATTAATGGCGCTTATCTCGTAGCTGGTTTTGTTCTTTCTGTTATATGCGCTGAAGAACTTCTGTACATCGCCCTTACCGGTTAGTTTATAAACGTACCTGTTGGTACTCCCTTTCCAAATGGATTCACCCGTACTGTGATGTAGAAAAACTATTTTCTTCATGTCGTTGTTGTTTGAACTGCAGCCTGCTATTATCAGGGTTAGCAATATGATCAGCCTGTGTTTCATGTCGAATTTTCCCAAAGATAATAAACAAAATTGAGTGACTCAGGTTCTCAACGTTCCAATAGGTACTCCTTGATGATTGTATTCTCTTTCGTCTGACTTAATAAGAAGAAAGCTCGTTTTGGAATCGCAACTTTATAATGCCCCCTCCCTAATCCACGAACTATAATCCTCCCCGAAATCCGGACCACTGGTTAATTTGAAAACAAGTGTTAAAATTATCCGGTATGAAAACAAAATATCTTAAAAAAAGCCCATTTTTCTTCGTAGGAGAAAAAGGGCACTCACAGTTAAGATACTCACTTGTTATGGAATTCACAATTATTGATTAGTCCTTCATATAACTAAGAAATATTTTAAAATATTCAAAAAGACTTCGGTGTATGCAATAGTCACATGGATGCTTACATTCAGTTAATCTCTTCTTCTCAATTCTCGTTCTTTCACTTTTTAAAATCTGATGAATATCATCGTGTGCAATATTGCCAATATAGGATTCTGTATAATCGCACAATCTTACATTGCCATCATTAGTAATATAAAGATCACGAAGAGGTGCACTGCAAAAGTATTTACTATCAATGGGCCGTTCTTTAAACCATTGGTTCATCCTTTTCTTTGAATTAAGAATATTTATGCCATTATTTTTCAATTCGACTAATCTTTTAACGGCAATTGAAAGTGTTTCCATGTCAATCTTAATCATTTTCTCAAATTCATCTATCTTTCCCTCCATAAAGATTTTTCTTTTTCGTCGGATAGGATCATAAGTGATACCGGCTATTTTCTTCTCAAATGCGTAATTTGCAATTGAATGAAGTTCGTTTAGATTTAAGTTACTGACAACTGTTTTAAAGAATACTTTTGTGGGGAATAAATTTTTTTCAATTTGCATCATCAAATAATCTATGTTTGATTTTACACACTCTAAGAATGGGACACCCCTAATTTTCTGATAAACATCAATATCTAGACTATCAATGGAAATATTAATATTCATTGGCTTTAATATTAACAGTCTATTGATATTATCGTTTGTTAAAAGTTTCCCATTTGTTGTAATTGTATAAGGTAGATTAACATTATGACAAAACTCAAAAATCTCAAATACGTCATCTTTTAAAAGTACTTCTCCACCAGTGAATCCGACTTTAAAATTCCCAAAACTCAATTTGAGTTGTTTTAGGGTAGTTATCCAAACTGATGCCGGTAATTCACTCTTGGTTTGACGCCAAACATCACACATATTACATTTTGAATTGCATTCATTATTTAATTTAATACATACTCTAGTGGGATAAGTTAAATCAATCTTAAAGCCTTTATATAACTGAACTGCAGCTATATTTCTTAAAAATATATAGGCAATTTTAATTAACTTATAGAATTTATCTCTTTGATTCCTCATAATCTACGAGAATCCTAAGCATACTTGTTTGGTAGAGTTAAATAACATTTTTCAGGTGCAAGGGGTATCAGACATTACAAAATATAATGATGGTAAAACAAATCGGGATATGATTTGCAAACAATGCTCAATCCCTCAAACAGCGAACAGAATAACCCATCTCCTTTCTTTGGGAGTTCTCGTGAGCAGCGACGTAATCGAAGCCCATGAAAATATAATAGGATCCATATTCTAGATCCGGCATTTCAGTAGCTGTCCACCAATTACCTTCTCTTGACATGTAGCCGAACCTGCCATCGTCAAAACGGAAGCCACCCGGAAGGGCTGTAAAACTAGTTTCATTGGTTGCTCCATAATTTGGACTGCTCCAATGTGCAAATCCATTCTCTTTAAGCTTACCTCCGGCAACGTTTGCGCCACCCAAATACATGGTCAAAGTTGTCCATTCTGCACGGGTGGGCACATGCCAGCCTGTTGGACAAAGTTTGCCTGTATTTACTGTTTGCCAATTGTACAAAGCCCCATACGTGGCTTTGTGAAAGGTTTCATTATTATCGTACCAGCAATAACCGGGCGTGGTAAGGATACTCCATTCAGTATTATCAGTTACCCGAGGTATGTATGTACCATCATTGTATTTAATTGTCTTCAGATTCTCACCCATCCAAACCTGATTTCCTACTTTATAAGTTGTGTAAAGATTTCCATCAACATCTTTAACAATACCTGGTTGACTTTGCAATTCTTGGATTTGTGTCAGTAATGCATCCACATATGCCTTTGTTGCAGCATCAGTTGAGTTAACAGGGGTTGGCATACTGATTATTCCGGTAAATGTTTTATTTCCTGCAATGGTTTGATCCCCTGACGTTGTTACGGCATCAATAATACCATAACCTGATATTGTTGTTGGCTTTGCCAATAAATCTGCAAAGGCACCACTAGTAGCTACAGTAGCAAATAAAGGTTTACCTGTAATTTCTACCCATGAGGGCAGATAGGCGTCTAATTTATATAATCCCGAGTGATTACCCCAACCATATGCAGTGTTCCAATTAAGGATCATATTTGAAGTGATCCCATTCGAAGGATGAGAAGTGCTTATTGCATCTGATATACCATAACCTACAAGAGTAGTAGGTCTGCCAATCAGGCTTAACCATGATCCATCAAACAAAGTAGGCTTATTAGTAAGATTATTATAATCAGCTGTCTTAGCCGTTTTTGAATACAAAGCATAAGGGACACTTAGTATCTGACTAGTCCCTGTTAATGAGTAATTTGTACCTCCCGAAGGATCAGTTTCAGTTTTTATAAAATAAATACCATTTGACCAATCGATACCTGAAAAATTACCAGAAACGATTGCGCCTCCCCCGATTTCTAATGTAATTAGACCATTAGCATTTGTTGAAGTTGAATGGGTTTCTATGTATACGGCAGTTCCTGTAGTAGAACCCGGCAAAATACTTATTCTCATTCTTACAGCCTGGTTAGCCTGTAATATGCCACTTGGATTACGTACGATAGCCTGATAACTCATCTTTTCTGGTGCTTGAGAAAATGAACATAGAGTAAAAAAGACTGTAGCTAAGAGGATAGTTATTTTTTTCATATCTAATTAGTTCTTAACTATTTTAAAGACTTTGACTTCCTTGTTGTCTCTTATTATTATAAGCAAATACATCGAAGGAGTGAAAGTATCCAATGCGATTTCAGTCACATCACTTTCAATTTTCCTATCTTGAATAAGAACTCCCCGAATATCAAAAAGCAGATACTTAAAATTATTCTGATCAAATGGTTTTATTGTAAGCGTTACTAATCCTCTTGTGGGATTGGGGTATAATTTGTATTCAAGAGTGACACCTTCAGTATTTTCTACTGCAGTCACCACCGATATTTCAAAGGGTTGCTGAACGCCTTGTGCGATAGTTCTGCTCGTCCCGGAAAGTGTTTGATAAGTAACCTGCCCTATCGTATAACTGACCGACCCTCCAGTTCCTTTAGCATTACCACTTGAGGCTGGGATTGTTTCCTGCGCCTGTAACCCGATGAGTCGTAAAACAAATAGGGACGAGGCTATAACAATTACTTTATGGTGTTGCATGCTTGTCCTCCTTATTTGTTGGTTTAAAGACGGCCAATTATTTAACACAAGTTAAAACAAAAAAGAGTACGGCGGGTAGTAATTATGGTTTTAAGTTTTAAGTGAGACCTCTAAAATAGTAAACTACACTATGGATGGACCTTCATCATTGGTAGATATCATCCAAATAGCGTCTCAAATCACTTCTATTGAAGCCACATGAAAAAAAAATCGCTGTGGCAAAGCAACAGGGGGCGGGAGTGTGAATTTCTCCCTGACCGATGCCCCAACAACATCGGCTGTATTTAGCCTCTCTTGACTAGAGAGAGGCAAGGATACCCGGCCAGCCGTGGTTATCTAGCATTCCTTCACCGTCAGAAGTTGGCACATACTCACCGTTACGATACCTCAATGAAGCTTCAAGCTTAGTAGCAATTACACGCTTTTATTTCTCGGTAAGAGGCATTTTGTCATTCACTGGCTTTGTGACCTTTTCAAGTTCTGCTGCCTTAAGGTGCCAATACTCGGCAAACTCATCCTCGCTTGGTCTTAAACTCCGTAACAACCGGATTCCTCTAATAATCTTTTTGTGGACTCCTCCAGATATACACCAGGATAATCGTTATCAAAGATCCTTTTTTAAACATCCTGAACCCGTTTCATGTTTGACATACATTCACTGCTTAGTCCCGGAGGGCCCATAATAAAACGAAGGAGGCCATCATTATAAGACAGCCTCCTTGCAATTATGGAAAAAGTTTTTTTAATTTTTGACGCACCTGATGGCTTTTCCTGCATTTTTGTCAGTGGATGCTTTATACACGGCAGCATTATTTCCGTCAAGTCTGCGGTACCAACCTCTGTCCGCATCATGTTCGGTAGAGGTCCACCAGTAACCGAGGGTGTTTTGGCCAAAGTACAGGCCGTCATTATGAAACCTGTATCCGCCCGGAAGAGCAGAGAAACCGCTCGTGTTCGTTCCGTTTTCACCTGCATTCCATCCGGTGGTGTTCTTCATTTTTGACCCATGGTCTGTGCCACGCCAGCCCCAGATATTGATATCTGCCTGGGCAAGCCCTATGCTCACCTCCATGGCGTCATACTCATCATTCGTTGCTGTATGCCAGCCGGTGGGGCATATATTTGCACTGTTGGCAGCATACCAGTTATAAAGAGCACCATAAACAGGCTTATTGAAATCAGGGTCATTATTATACCAGCAGAAACCCGGACCGGTCAGCCCGATCCACGCTGCTGCATCGCTGGCCAATGTGATGTCAGTGTTATCATTAAATTTGGTAACCTTGAGGTTTTCAGCCATCCACACTTTGGTGCCAATAATTACTGTTTTGTATAAATTACCCTCAACATCAGTTACCGGAGTGATGAAAGAATATTCGGTTCCGTAGGTAGTCGCTGAACTGTTTGTCGCATAGGCACGGTAATAGTAAGTCACTCCGTCTGTCAATCCGGTCATGTTGCTGGTAAATGTACCTGTTGTTGTACCATCCGTAGTTTTATTATTTGCTATTGTTGGACTGGGTGCAGTATTCCAGCAAACTCCCCTTGCCAGGATCGTTCCGCCGCCGGCATCTGTAATATTACCTCCTGAGACTGCCGTTGTTGATGTAACGGTCGTTGCAACAGTGGTTGTAAGGGCAGCTCCTGTTACCTCGTTTGTTTCAAATGTAAGCTCATTACCATAAGCAGTTCCGACACTGTTGGTTGCATAAGCACGTACGTAATATGTTGTTCCTGCTGTCAAACCTGTCAGGTTACTTGTATAGGCGGCTGAACCGTTACCATCATCGGTAATTGATGATGCAATAGTCGGACTCTGCGTAGTACTCCAGCAAACGCCTTTTTTAAGGATCTCTTCACCACCGTCAGTGGTGATATTACCACCTGATACAGCGGTGGTAAGGGTAACATTCGATACCGCAACGGTAGTTAATTCCGGTACTGTAGCCTTTTTACATCCCTGGACCAATGCCATAATGGAGATGAGGCTGATAAGTACAAAATAAGTAGAATTTCTTTTCATGTTCTTTGATAAATATTTAGTTGTTAATAATTCCAAGTTAGTATTAAAGCATCAACTTATTTAACGATGTAATTTCCGATTTGTTTCACGACTTTAATTCTTAAGGCACCGGATATATTTGCCTCCTTTCTTTGAGGTTGAGGCCCTGTATACTGCTGTACTGGAACTGTCAAGTCTTCTGTACCAGCCACGGTCGGCATCATGCTCAGTGGCCGTCCACCAGTAAGTAATTGTAGTCGGCAGGTAAAAATCACCTGTAGCTCCATACCGGTAACCTCCTGGCAGGGCCGAAAAGCCGCTTGAATTCGTTCCGTTACCTCCGTCATCCCAACCCGTGGTATTCTTCATCTTTGTGCCTTGATCAGTTCCCCGCCATCCCCATAATTCCAGCTGATCAGCTGCCATGCCTAGGGTCTGTTCCAGAGTCTTAAATTCATCGTCGGTTGGCACATGCCAGCCGCTGGGGCAAAGCTTCC
>DCVC01000010.1:2391-15428 GCA_002328625.1 Bacteroidales bacterium UBA2198 | reverse complement strand
ATCTTATCGGATATCCTTGGTGATGAGGATCATCTAGGGGATATGGATTTCAAAGTAACAGGGACACGCGACGGGATAACCGCCACCCAGATGGATATCAAGGTTGAAGGATTGTCGTTCGATGTTCTTACAAAAGCTCTGGAGCAGGCAAAAAAAGGAAGACTGCATATCCTTGACATAATGAGCGGGACCATTGCAGAACCTCGTCCGGAACTTAAGCCACACGCTCCAAGAATAGAGATGCTGACTATTCCGAAAGATATGATAGGAGCCCTTATTGGTCCCGGTGGGAAGGTTATCCAGGAGATCCAGAGGGAAACAGGTACAACAATAATTGTGGAAGAGATTGACGGGTATGGAGATGTGAATATTTTTGGTGAGAATAAAGAGGCTATTACTGCTGCTCTCGAATGGGTAAAGAAGATAGTTACTGTACCTGAGGTCGGGCAGATTTACAAGGGTAAGGTTAAAACAATAGTCCAATTCGGGGCCTTTGTTGAGATACTTCCAAACAAAGATGGGCTGCTTCATATATCAGAGATTGACTGGAAAAAGATCAAAACTGTTGATGAGGTATTAAAAGAGGGTGATGAAGTTGAGGTAAAGCTGATAGAAATCGATCCAAAAAACGGCAAGCTCAAGCTGTCGCGAAAAGTTCTTCTTCCAAGGCCTCCAAGGCCGGAGGGTGATCATCAGAGACGCGAGAATAATTAAACCCGGCTTTTCAGAGATTTAGGTAGACAGGGTTTGTAATTATCCTCACCAATTCCTAAATTTACCTTCATGAGGATCAAATACAACTATCTGGTGATTGAAGGAAACATTGGTTCAGGCAAGACCACCCTTGCAAAAAAGATTGCAGATCAGTTCAATGCACACCTGGTTTTGGAACAGTTTGCAGATAATCCTTTTCTCCCGAAATTCTACAACAATCCTGATAAGTATTCATTCCCGCTTGAACTTTCTTTCCTGGCCAGCCGGTATAAGCAACTAAATGAAGAAGTCAACCCTCAGGATCTTTTTAAAGTATTTACAATAGCGGATTATTACTTTACAAAATCGCTNNGGATCATTACCTAAGCCTGATATGTATGTTTACCTTCATCTAGATCCGGAAAGGTTACTGGAGAATATCAAAAAACGCGGGCGTGGCTATGAAAGTTCGATAACCAGAGATTATCTTCAGAAGATACAGAACAGCTATTTTTCTTTTTTCAAACAAAATACTGATAACAGATATGTAATTATAGATTCAAACAATATTGACTTTGTAGAAAATGCAGAAGATTATGAAAAAATTGTCGATATTGTTTTCAACAAAGATTATACAAAAGGAATTAATAAGGTGATTTTATAAATAAATTGCATAAATTTACCTGATAATGTTAGTATTTTTATACATTTGCGGATAATTCGAAGAGTCATATTTCGTTAAACAAATGTGAAATAAACCAGACATAAACAAATAATTTTTAAACTATGAAAAAAATCAGAAGCTATTTTATCCTTATCCTTGCAGCAGCTGTTTTATCAGGATGCAGCGGTCTGAATAAGATGAAAAAGGACGCGGGGGACATCAGGTATGATGTTACACCAAAGATACTTGAAGCTCATGGCGGAATGGTTAATGTTACTATCAAGGGCACATTTCCTGAGAAATATTTCAATAAAAAAGCCACTCTGGAGGTTACTCCGGTTCTGACATATGCAGGAGGTGAAACAGCTTTCGATAAAGTACAGGTTCTGCAGGGGGAAAAAGTACAGACCAACAATAAGGTAATCACCTACAGTGGCGGCGATTTCACCTACACAAGCACAATTCCTTTTAAGGAAGCCATGAAGATGTCGGAACTGGTTCTCCGAACCAAGGCTTCAGCAGGCAATAAAATTCTTGACTTTGAGCCTGTTAAGCTTGCCGATGGTGTTATTGCAACTTCAACCCTGGTTGAAAAACATGGCATGCCCGTTATTATGAAGGATAACTTTGTGAGGATCATTCCTGAAACTCAGACAGCCAAAATCAATTATGTTATTAACAGATCGGATATTCGTAGTACCGAACTCAAATCTGAAGATATCAGATTACTTAAGGAGTATATCAGTCAGGTTAGTACTAATCCCGATCGCCAGTTGAAAGGTGTTGTAGTGAGCTCATATGCATCCCCTGACGGAAAATTTGATTTCAATGAAAAACTGTCAGGAAACAGGGGCACTTCAGCAGACAGATTCATAAAAAGAGAATTTGTAAAAATTGAAGCTGCAAAAGCTGACGGGTTCTTCAGCTCACTTACCACGGCAGAAGACTGGGATGGCTTCAAAACCGAAGTCGAAAACTCATTGATACCTGACAAGGAGCTTATACTTCGTGTTCTTTCGATGTATTCCGACCCTGAAGTGCGTGAAAAGGAAATAAGGAACATGTCAACAGCTTTTGAAGCTCTTAAAACTGACATTCTGCCAAAGCTGAGAAGATCGAAGATGATGGTGAATGTTGACAAGATCGGCAAAACCGATGAGCAGATTCTTGAACTTATGAGATCTGATCTCAAAGCTCTTGATCTTGAGGAGATGCTTTATGCCGGAACCCTTACCTCCGATGCCAATGAAAAACTTAAGTTCTATCAGGCAGTAGCAGAAAACTATCCCAAATGCATCCGTGCTCATAACAATGTTGGCCATACACTTCTGGGATTAGGTAAACCTGACGAAGCTCTTGCAGCATTTGAAAAGGCCAAAGCCCTTCAGAATAATGATGTAGTTAAGAATAACATCGGTTTTGTTTATCTGGTTAAAGGTGATATTGCGAAAGCTGAAGAGCTTTTCACTTCAATGACTGCAGCCACCGACGAATCAAAATGGGGCCTTGGTGTTATAGCTATAACAAAGGGAGAATATGACAAAGCAGTAAACAACTTTGGCACAGAACCTTGTTTTAACCTTGCTCTTGCTCAGTATCTCAAGGGTGATGTCAACAAGGCGAAGGCAACCCTCGACAGTATGAAAGAGCTTTGCAAATGCGGCAAGCCTTCATATCTTAAAGCCATTGTTGGTGCCCGTCTTGATGATAAGACTTATATGCTTAACGGACTTAAAGAAGCTATTGGTTTTAAAGCCGACTGGAAAGCATATGCCAAAACAGATCTTGAATTTGCCAAATTCTTCACTGACGCTGCCTTCATTGCAGCAGTCCAGTAGGAACGGAAAAATATTTTAACTGCAGGGGCGTCTCATTCAGCGCCCCTTTTTTTATTTAATTCCCACAGTACTATACCCGTGCTTACTGCAATATTGAAAGAGTGTTTGGTCCCGAATTGCGGTATCTCCACACATAAATCACACCTGTCGACCACTTTCTGATCCACCCCGTTAACCTCATGTCCGAAAACAAGAGCATATTTTTCTCCTTTCTTTACCTTAACATCCTGTAGGGGCACTGATCCCTCAGCCTGCTCTATAGCGATTATTTTAAATCCTTTACTTGCGAGTTCAGATATTGCATCCATTGTTTCCGGATAGTAACTCCACACAACTGATTCGGTAGCTCCAAGAGCAGTTTTCTGTATATCCCTGTGAGGCGGCCGGGCTGTTATCCCGCAAAGACATATCTTTTCAACCAGGAATGCATCGGCTGTTCTGAAAACAGAACCAACGTTATTGTGACTTCTTATATTATCGAGCACAACTACAAAAGGCGATTTCTCAGAGATCCTGAACTGTTCAATACTCTTCCTTCCAAGTTCCTTGTTTAGTAGTTTGCGCATTCTTTTTTATGTAAAAATAGCTAAAAAATCCGGCAATTTTCTCTATATTGTCATCATTGAATACAATGATTAATAGAATGTTAATTTGATAAATATATTGAAATGAATGTCCACGAGTTTCAGGGCAAGTCGTTATTAAAGGCCTTTGGTGTAGATGTCCAGGAAGGGTTTGTTGCAGAAACACCCGGGCAGGCAGTGATGGTTGCCAGACAATTGAAGGAAAAATTCGGATCAGGATCTTTTGTAATCAAAGCTCAGATTCACGCAGGAGGCAGAGGGAAGGGAGGAGGAGTGAAACTGGCGGGATCAATAGAGGAGGCAGGAGATACCGCCGGGAAGATTCTTGGTATGCAATTAATCACTCCCCAGACAGGTCCGGAAGGGAAGAAAGTGAACAAAGTCCTGGTTGCACAGGATGTCTTTTATAAAGGGGAGACTGAACCCAGGGAGTTCTATGTCAGCATTTTATTAAACAGAAAGAGCGGAAGATACATCATTATGTATTCTCCCCGGGGAGGGATGGATATTGAGCAGGTTGCAGAAGATACCCCTCATCTTATTTTTATGGAGGAGATTCATCCGCTTACGGGGCTTCAGTCTTTTCAGACCCGCAATATTGCTTATAATCTCGGACTGAAAGGTACAGCTGTGAAGAACATGCAGAAATTTCTTACCGGCATTTATGATACATTCATTGGATGCGATGCTCAGCTTCTTGAAATCAATCCTGTTCTTAAGACCAGCGATGAACGGATTCTGGCGGTTGACTGTAAGCTTGTTATTGATGACAGTGCCCTTTTTCGCCATCCGGAAATGGCTGGAATGAGGGATCTTAACGAGGAGGATCCTGTTGAAACAGAGGCAGGTGAAAATAACCTCAATTATGTTAAGCTTGACGGTAATGTGGGATGTATGGTAAACGGTGCAGGACTTGCAATGGCAACAATGGATATCATCAAACTTTCAGGAGGCTCTCCGGCGAATTTCCTGGATGTCGGAGGCGGCGCCAATGCAAAAACAGTTGAAGCGGGATTCAGGATCATTCTCAAAGATCCTGCAGTGAAAGCAATTCTGATAAACATCTTCGGAGGTATAGTGCGATGCGACAGGGTTGCAACCGGTGTTGTTGAAGCATATAAATCAATTGGTGAAATAAATATACCGGTAATCGTGCGGCTTCAGGGCACAAATGCCGAAGAGGCACGGAAAGTCATTGATAATTCAGGCCTTGATGTTGTTTCAGCTGCTTCTTTCAAAGAGGCAGCTGAAAAAACAACAATTGCTCTGGCGGGAAAATAATCCTCTGCAGTTAAAGGTGTCGATCATATCCTGATTTATCTTTTATGTGATTCATCGCAAAAAGGCTTGCAGGCAGACCGGCCGCACCTGCATAAAAAAACCTCTTTAGGATTATCTATCAGATTCTTTTTGATATCCTTCAACAGAATGTTACCTGTAACCTTAAGAGGTCCCCCGTCAATGACTTCAATAATTGCAGAGGAGATATCTTCACGGATTTCGCTGTTCATAATCTTTCTATTTATCCTCAAAACCTATTTTACGATGTCGGCCATCACAAAAAGGCATTTGGTGACTGGCCCCGCAACGACATAATGAGATCATGCTCTCTCTTACTTCCTTCTTATTGCCGCTGTAAAGGAAAGTAAAATTGCCCTTAACGACAATCGGACCATCAGTCATGATTTTAACTGTAACAGGGTTCTCCTCCTCAGACTTATCAGATGATTCTAATAGCTCGGGCCTTCTGAACTTTACATGGTTTGTCTGATCTTTTCCGACTGATTCGTTCTTGCTGTCATCATTCCATTTCCAGCAAAGAGCTTCTGTAGGACACATATTAACAACTTCAATGATTTTTGCGGTTGATGCTCCCGACATATCAACCCAGGGCCTCCTTCCCGGATCAAATACCTCAATAAGTTCCCTGTAACAATAAGATGCATGTACACAGGCAGATGGCTTCCAGTACACTGTAATTTCATCGTTCTTATACCTTCTGCCGCCCGAGAATTGTTTATTATCTTTTTCCATTATTGCCTGTTAATTGTTCGCAATTTAATACTTTTTGTGCAATAAATTGTGCGGTGTTTAAGGGTTAGTAATCAGGCTTATTTTTATATTTGCAGCATATTCTACTATTGAAAGTTAATAGGGTTGTGAATCACAGAAATCTATTCAGGGCGGAAAATTGTCGGGATTTTGCTTTTATTAAGACCGGAAGGTGTACCAGATTTTTTTTGTTGTTTATCTTAATGATCTCATATTCAATTCAAACATTCGGCGGTGCCTTGTACACCCATCCAATCCTGAACATAACGGTTGCAATGTCGGATTCACTGTTACAGTTTATAATAACCATGTCCATTACCCTGCTTGTTATATGCGTAATCGTAATTATCTTTTCAACCAAACTAAGAAAGGCGAACAGGGAACTTAAAAAACAAAACACACAGATTGAAGAAATTAACGCCAGCCTGTTTATATCGAACAAAGAACTGGCAGATCAGAAAGAAGCAATAACCAGGGAATATTCTGATTCGGAAAAGTTCTATAAGATATTGGTCAGGAGCGCTGATGATGGGATTTCATTTTATGATAAGGGATGGAAGCTTAAATTTGCCAATACTGCCTTCTACTCAATGATCGGTTTGGACCAGGCTTCATATGATTCAGTTAATTCATCTGTTCTGGTTCATCCCGAGGATCGTGATTATGCAGAAAAAAGAATACTTGCTCTTGAGGAAAAAGGCTTTTACGAAAGTGAACTAAGGCTCAAACATAAAGATGGGCACTATGTCAACCTTTCAACCAGGTCGGTGACAGTGAAGGATGATCACGGGAACATAATTGGTTCGCTTACCATTTCCAGAGATATAACAACACTGAAACAGGTACATGAAGAGCTCGTTAAAGCCAATATAGAAGCTGAAGCAAGCAACAGACTGAAGTCCACTTTCCTGGCAAATATCTCGCATGAAATAAGGACCCCTCTGAATGCCGTTGTAGGATTTTCAAACCTTCTTTTATCAAATGATATCACAAACGAAATAAAAGAAGAATATATTGAACATATTAACCATAACAGTGAAAAGTTACTACAGATAATAGGAGATATTATCGACCTTTCAAGGCTTGAAAGTTCACAGATAGAGATTACTTATGAAGAGGCATCGGTAAACGGTATTGTCAATGAGATTGTTGAAGAGGCGAAGAGGATCATCAGGCGAAATGAAAAGTCAATAATACTCAATGTTAAAAATCAGCTTGAAGAAAACGGAGACCTCATATTTACTGACAGGATATGGCTTAAAAGAGTTTTGAACCACCTGATGGATAATGCTGTGAAATTTACACTCGAAGGATCAATAGAGTTTACTTATATACAGGAAAATGAAAATCTTGTTTTCAGGATAAAGGATACAGGGATAGGGATCAATGAGGAAAACCTGAGCCATATTTTTGAAGAGTTCAGGCAGGAAATAGACGGTCATCACCGCCCATTTGAGGGACTTGGGATTGGGTTGACCCTTGCAAAGGAGGTGGTTGAAAGAATGGGGGGAAGAATATTTGTTAAATCAGAAAAGGGAGTGGGATCGGAATTTAGTTTTTCGATACCTTACAGACCTGCAGGGGGCAGTTCCAAATTGAGGACCAACATCATAAATCCCGACCAGATAAATACACCGATTAACTGGAGTTCAAGGAAATGCCTGCTGGTGGATGACAATAAAGATATTCTTACCTATCTTAACAGAGTGCTGCTTGAAACACGAATAACTATTCTTACCGCCCGATCAGGTATCGAAGCTCTGGAGGTAATAAAAAACAATCCTGATATTGATGTTGTACTTCTTGATATGCAGATGCCGGAAATGAATGGCATAGAAGCTACAAAAGAGATAAGGAAAATAAGGAAGGACCTGCCCATCATTGCCCAGACAGCTTTTATATTTGAGGATGATAAAGATATTATCCTGGAAGCCGGATGCGATGCATGCCTGATTAAGCCAATCAGAAAAGATCACCTGCTTACAATTATGTCATCCTTCATCAGATCGAACTGATCTTTGGATATCAGGGTGAGAGTACATATATCAACCTATATTCCAACTATTTCTTGTTGCTTCTTCTTATTTTGTATTTTGTTAAAATAATGAACTTCAGATTTGCTGATATTATTATTCCACTTGCCGTAAAAGGCAGATTCACATACAAAATCCCGGAGATATTGTCTCAGGCAATCAGTATCGGAGTAAGTGTTCTGGTCCAGTTCGGGAACAGAAAAATTTATTCCGGTATTGTTGTCAAACTGCATAATACAGCCCATTCTGGCAAGGCCATACGAGAGATTATCAGAATTGTTGACCCACAGGCGGTAGTTAATGAGACACAATTAAAGTTCTGGAGATGGTTATCGGAATATTATATGTGCAGCGAAGGGGAAGTAATGAAAGCAGCTATGCCATCTCTGTTTTGCCTTGAAGGTGATAAGTTTTTGTCGGTGGTTGAGAAATATACACCCCGGAAAGAAACTTTCATTGAGCTTGCTGCAAAGTTTACAGATCAGGAATTAAACCGGTTTCTTGATAAACTGGCTAAAGCTCCGAAGCAATCAGATGTCATTTCGACATACCTCAGGTTATCTGAATACTCATACGGATCAGAAATAAAACAAATCAGAAAAACTTCTTTGCTAAGGGAATCAAATACGGCACCTGCTGTAATCGATGCTCTTGTAAGAAAGGGACTTCTGTCGTACATCACCCTTGAGACCTCAAGGTTGAAAAAAAGCAGCCGGGAAAGGAATCCTTTGAGGGAGTTAACCCGGGCCCAGAAAATTGCCTGTGATTCTGTTTCCGGTCAGTTTAAAGAAAAAGATATTGTACTGCTTCATGGGATAACTTCCAGTGGTAAAACCGAGATTTATATACATCTGATTGAAGAGCAGTTAAAACTTGGCAGGCAGGTTCTTTATTTATTGCCTGAAATAGCTTTGACAGCTCAGATAATTATCAGACTGCAGAAGCATTTTGGTGAGGTTACCGGTGTATATCATTCGCGTTTCAGCGATCAGGAAAAAGTTGAAATATGGAAACGGGTGGCAGAGAATGACCCTCATAAGTCATTCAGGCTTATCATAGGGGTACGATCGTCAATATTTTTACCGTTCAGCAAACTTGGACTGGTGATTGTGGATGAGGAGCATGACGGATCATATAAACAACATGACCCTGCCCCGAGATACCATGCACGTGATTCTGCCATTATGCTTGCAAGTTTACATAAAGCAAAAAGTATCCTGGGATCTGCATCTCCCTCTGTTGAAAGTTATAACAATGCAATCACAGGGAAATACGGATTTACAGAAATAATAGAGAGATACGGATCAATCAGGCTGCCCGCTATTATACTGGCAAATACCCGAGAAGCATACAAAAGAAAACTTATGGTTTCGCATTTTACTCCGGAATTACTTGAAGCAATCGATGAGGCACTTGAAAACAATGAACAAGTGGCGCTTTTTCAAAACAGAAGAGGTTTCTCTCCCTATATTGAATGTTCCGAATGCGGATGGATACCTGCATGTGTGCAATGTGCAGTAAATCTTACATATCATAAAGGCATAAACAGACTTGTATGTCACTATTGCGGTTATTCGGTCATGCCACTTTCTCATTGTACAAGCTGTAATTCTTCCGGATTGATTTCAAGAGGTTTTGGGACAGAGAAAATCGAGGATGAAATAAAAATAATCTTTCCTTCCGCGAGGGTCGCCAGGATGGATCAGGATACGACCCGGAAGAAAAACTCATTCAACAGAATAATAGAAGCTTTTGAGGAGGGGCAGATCGATATCCTCATTGGAACGCAGATGATATCCAAGGGTCTTGATTTTGAAAACCTTACAGTTGTAGGNNCTTATGGAACAGGTTAGCGGAAGAGCAGGAAGAAGGAAGAAAGAGGGGAAAGTTGTTATTCAAACCTCCGATCCGTCAAACAGGATCATTCGTCTTTTGCTGCAGCATGATTATAAAACCATGTTCAGGACGCAGGCTGAAGAGAGAAGGACTTTTTTCTACCCGCCATTCTGCAGGATGATTAAAATTATCATCAGACATAAGGAGAGAACCCGGCTTAACAAATTTGCCGCTATTCTTGGAGATGATTTAAAAGCCATCTTTGGAAAAGGAGTTCTGGGACCTGAATTTCCTCTGATTTCACAGGTTCAGAAATGGTACATAAAGACAATTATTTTAAAAATTGAGCGTGAGAGACCACTGGCAAAAGCCAAACAGATGATACTCCATACAATAGAAAGACTCGAAAAAGAAAATGGAGCCTCGGCCTTGAAGATTGCCATTGATGTTGATCCATACTAGAGGTAATGTATTATGTATTNNCATTAACTCTGACACCGATTTTTCAACACTCCAGTTATCCACAATACTCTTTCTGATTTTTTCCGCATCCAGAGATATTTTTTGAGACATGATATCAGAGACAATACGACTCAGGGATTCATGATCGTTTTTTGTGAATAAGAATCCATTTTCTCCATTATTTATAACATCAGAATGAATTCCTACTGACTCAGTGGCTATGGTAAGGAGCCCACAGGCCATGGCTTCAAGACACACCAGGCTAAAACCTTCAGATAATGAAGCTATTACAACTATCCTGCTTGCATGGTAATAATTCAGTATATCGTTGTTCTCCGGTATTATATGAACCTGGCCGGAAATCCCATTTTTTGTAGCGATCGATAAAATTTCATTGAGATATTCTCCCTTATCTGTTTTGCCAATTAATAAAAGTCCCCAGCCGGTATTGTTCCGGAGGAGGGGTGCGGCCGCCTTAATTACTGTGATCTGTCCTTTCTCCGCCCTGATGCGGCCGACAACAATGATAAGATTCTCCTGCGGTATTCCTTCCAACTTCTTTTTTTCCCCTATTTTAAAGATTTCTGTATTTACGCCATGTCTGACAAGAGTATTCTTAAAAGGCATACTCTCCGACATGGCAGGATTAAGGCTGATCAGTCGATCGGCTCTCTTCATGAGAAAGCGTGTGAATTCCGAGGGTGGTGTATCGGAATGCCGCGTGAAAACCAGCAGAAATTTACCTCCCAGCATTCTCAGGAGTAAAGCAAAGATAAGCTCGTTGTTGCGATGTGCATGCATGACAAGTCTTTCTCCCGACCAGATTATTCTCAGTAACCCGGACAGGCCTGTTTTTGGCACCTTGATACCGTAACCGAAAGCCCTGGCTTCAACGCACCTGTTCAATAAAGGGAGAATACTTTCAATGCTTCTTGTAACACCGGTAGCTCTCCTGTGGAAATGAAGGTGAATGATCATGGAGATGAATTATTTTACAAATATAAAGAATAGGTACAACCACTAAAGCTGTTTGAAAGTGGCATTTCTTTTTATAATTTTAACCGGTTAAAAATGAAAGGATTAATTTGGAGTACGTTTACACCTCTTAATTCAATAAAGTAAAAATGAATCAGGTGAGAAAATTTTAACGGCAAATTACCTTGGTAAAACACTTCGGTACTATATTTTGTTGTGGCAACGACCAGAAGTTTTAGTGGAAACATAAAAAACGGCCAGGCAATGGTAAGGGAATCAGAATAAATCAAGGCAATTCTTGAAACCTATTTAAATAATGAATAAACCTGTTCACATAATTATTTTAAATTTCAGAGTGATGTTGGCTCTCATCGTTGTACTCTTTTTGTCATGCAATTCAAAAGGAGGAAAAAACATACCTGTAAAAGATTATACTCAGCAGTATTATCAGGAACAGTATCGACCGCAGTTTCACTTTTCGCCTGAGAGCGGGTGGATGAACGATCCAAACGGTCTGGTATTTCTCGACGGGGAGTACCACCTTTTTTATCAGTATTATCCCGACAGTACAGTATGGGGACCTATGCACTGGGGGCATGCGGTGAGTAACGATCTGGTTCACTGGACACATCTGCCTGTTGCCCTCTACCCTGATTCACTCGGATTTATCTTTTCAGGAAGTGCAATTGTTGACGCTCTTAACACAACAGGTTTTGGTACTGATGACAATCCTGCAGTAGTAGCGATTTTTACCTACCATAATCAGAAACTGGCCGGATCAGGAAGTGACTCTTTTCAAAGTCAGGGAATTGCATACAGTACCGACAAAGGAAGGACATTTACAAAATATTCGGGGAATCCGGTTCTTCCTAACCAGGGGGAAAGAGATTTTAGGGATCCGAAAGTATTCTGGCATGAAATTACCTGCAAATGGATAATGATTCTGGCTGTTCATGACAGGATTCAGCTTTTCTCTTCTCCTGATCTGAAAAGCTGGAGCTTTGAGAGTGAGTTTGGGGAACAAACAGGAGCTCATGGAGGGGTGTGGGAGTGTCCGGACCTTTTCCCTCTCAAAATCACTGGCAGTGAAGAAGAGAAGTGGGTTATGCTGGTGAGCATAAATCCTGGTGGGCCAAACGGCGGATCTGCAACTCAGTATTTTACAGGTGATTTTGACGGACATAAATTTGTTCCTGAGAAAAAAAACGAAAAATGGCTCGATTGGGGAACAGATAATTATGCCGGAGTAACCTGGTCCGGTATCCCGGAAAAGGATGGCCGGCGGCTTTTCATAGGATGGATGAGTAACTGGAATTACGCAACAGATGTTCCTGCCTCTTCGTGGAGAAGTGCATTGACAATCCCGCGTGAACTCACTTTGAAAAAGAATAAAGACCAGTATTTACTGGTATCGACGCCTGTAATTGAACTTACCGGCCTCCGCAAAAATTCTCTGAATTTAATCCCCGGAAATTCAGAAAAGGTGAACCGGATAGAGATCGCTCAAGGCAGTTATAAGCTGAATTGCAGTGAAATAATAATAGATTTTGAAATTCCTTCCGGATTTTCTGATTCCCTTGGTATAATTCTGGCGAATGATGCAGGCGAAGAGTTTATTATCGGCCACTCAGTGACCAATAAACAGCTTTACATTGACAGGACCAGGTCAGGTAAATCAGGCTTTTCAAGGAGTTTTAACGGCATTATCAGAGCCAATTATGAAGCCGGGGAAACGCTAAAACTGCATATTTTCATCGATGCCTCTTCTGCTGAGGTGTTTGTCGATGACGGATTACTTGTTATGACAAGTATCTTATTCCCTGAAGAGGAGTATTCAAGACTACGAATCTTTAGCAGAGGGGAGGAGGTCTTATTGAAAAAAGCTGAACTATATGAATTA
>DCVC01000010.1:0-2363 GCA_002328625.1 Bacteroidales bacterium UBA2198 | reverse complement strand
TAAAAAACTGATACCGCAGCAAACCATCCCCCAGCTTGGAGTTGCCTGTATCTTGGATAAGATGAACCAGTTACGGAGGATAAATCCCCCAATAAGGTAAATAATACCAGACACCAGTAAATTCATTATCACTATTTTTTGTCCGGACCCGGCAGATTTTTTGATTATGAGTGCAGCCATAGATCCGGTAAGTGCAATGAATGGAACATTCCCTTCAACAATAACTCCCAGAAAGGGCCTGGCATGATCAAGAAATTCAAGATGGTTCAATGATGACAATACATTAAGAACAAGGAAGAAAATTAGAAGGGATACAATTTTAGGTATTGAATTGCGGAAGAATAAATATGCAAATGCGGCTACGAGATAACCCCAGCCAATCAGTCCCAGAATGCCCCACCACCCCGTGATTAATGATCCGTCATTTTCAGGCTGTCCCGATCGGAACTTGAAGACGAGAAATACAAGGATTACTATTCCTGTTAATCTCAGACCACTGACAGTAAAGAACCTTGCATCTTTGTCAGCATAATTGTTCCATATCAGAAACACGCCGATATACATAAGCAAAGCCCAGAGATTTTTGCCCAGGCCAGTCAGTTCCGGATTAACCCTGCCTGAATTAAGCATAAGGACACCAATGATCAGAAGGCTGATGGTCCTTTTAATAATGTGTCTGCTGTTTTCTGCAAAGGTTAATCCCTCTGAAATCCTCTTCGAGAATGAAAATGGAACAGCCATTCCTACCATAAACAGGAATCCGGGAAACACCCAGTCGGCAAGACCCATACCGTCGAAACCGGCTTCCGTATGACCCAGCCAGGAAGGGGCAGTGTTCATATTAAGGTCATTTACAAAAAGCATCAGAAGCAGGGTAAGTCCCCTCATAATATCTATTGAACTGATCCGGCCGGGTGACATTCTGAACAAATTTGATATTTTACAGAAAGCGTTAATTTATTAAAATAATACTGAATTTAGGTTGAAATGGTTATATTTATAACAAATCATATATGGACCGGGAGTAGAGGGGGAGACAGCTTGCCGGGCATTACCCGGTATCCCTGATCAATTAGTTTAGATTCTGTGAAATCTGGTGAATAAATGAGTATGTTATGTTGTCTAATATAAACAGAAACCTCAATAAATAAAATCATGATTAATAGAAACGGTTTTAAAAGTGTAACAGTTGTTACAATTATTTTGTCTATGGTCATGTCAGAAAAAGTTTCGGCTCAGGAACCTGCAAGACCTGCTGTTACACCTGCGGCAAGAGCTGGCTTCAGAATTTCTGCGCGTATTGTATCTCCCGAGATACATTCTGATAACAAGATTACTTTCAGGGTCTACTCAAGGGATGCATCGAAGGTCAAAGTATCGGGTGAGTGGCAGACAGGATTGGGTGCAACCGAGGAGCTTGTAAGGAACGACACCGGCCTCTTCAGCCTTACCGTGGGACCTCTGAAGCCGGAACTCTATGGGTATACATTCACTGTTGACGGCGTAAGGACGATCGACCCGAATAATGTTCAGGTGAGACGCGATGGTGTTAATTACCAGAGCTTCTTTATCGTGCCCGGTACGGAATCGGATCTCTATTTCCATAAGCACAATGTGTCGCACGGAAATGTCAGCAAAGTATGGTATCATTCAGAAGTGATCGGGTTCCAGAGAAGATTGTATGTATATACTCCTGCAGGATATGAAAACAACACACAGGAATATCCCGTATTTTATCTTCTCCATGGAGGAGGTGGTGATGAGGATGCCTGGACAAACATGGGACGTACTGCCCAGATAATGGATAACCTTATTGCTCAGGGCAGGGCAATAGCAGGATTATCGATGGGAGGAAGGCATGCACAGGTGATTGGATTCAACAACCTCGATATGTTTGCTTCTTTCGGTCTTCTCAGTTCAGCAGAGTCGTTGGATAAAACCCCGGCAGTTGACCAGCCTGATTTCAATTCAAAGGTTGATTACCTCTTTGTTGGAGCCGGTACTAATGAAACCAGGCCCGGGGCTAGGCATGAAGTGTTGCATAATGAATTTATGAAGCGCAAAATAATTCATGATTATTATATTGGAAGCAGTGGAGCGCACGATTTTGTAACCTGGCGCCACCTGCTGTATTATAAATTTCTTCCGGGTTTATGGAGAAAAAGTATTAATTTTGCCGGCGAATAATTAATATTCTCCTTCGCCAGAACCTTAACCACCTCCTTCATCACGGGTGCCAGGGGTTACGGAGGTCAAAGAAAGCTGCGGTGGTAGAGTGTACGCCTTCGCCAAGGCTACGGCGGTCAGCCAGCCTTCGTTGAAACTTCGGCTGGTAAAACGGGGTGTAGTCACGCGAGGCGTGA
>DCVC01000292.1 GCA_002328625.1 Bacteroidales bacterium UBA2198 | reverse complement strand
GAATAATTCAAAGGATCTGATCTTCATTATTAATTCTGGATACAGCCTTCAGCCCCGTAATGTCTATCGCTATTTAATTAAAGAAGATTCATTAATAAGGTCTCCTGAAAGTGGGATCGTTATTACAAATTGTATACTCTGTGATGTCAACAATGATATACAGCCTGAAATTTTACTGGAAGTGACGGCTACCGGCAATCTTGGTGAAGAATTTCCATTCACCGATCAATACTCGTGGCTGATGGTCATGGATGATCATCTGAAGTTCCTTTTTCCTCCTGTTCAATTCCCTGCAAACCCTTCAAGACTATTGACAGTTCCTCTTAAACAAAAAGATAAAACATACCTGGTTATTTTTTCCGACTATTACGGGATCGAAGGTTTCAAATCGGCTTTTTACTTATATGACATAAGCGGGAATAAGCTTGCTGAAAAACCCATGGAAGGTTTTGAAAGTATCTATTCACATCTTTTCATTAATGATCATACAGACATGCAAACCTTCTATTTCTTAAGGAACCGTGATGCTGTGATAGATGAACTGGACTGTACATTCCAGATCGTAAATACCATGGCCATTCAAGGAGTAGATACCGGAGAGCCCCTTGCGGTAATAGATGCTGACGGGGATGGGAAAAAAGAGTATATATTCAGGGGGAGAGGAGACAGATCTATCGTTATAGCTCAGAGTGATTTCAGAAATTCAGTTTCTTATGAGTACGAAAGGTATCTTACATCATACCTGATAATAACACAAATTGTAAGAAACGATAAAAAGCCATTGCTGTATTTGCAGTCCCCGGATCTGGGAATTTATATTCAATATTACTGGAATCCCGTCTATTATCTGAAATATCCTTTTTACGGAGCTCTGTATATTACTATTTTGGTTATTGTTATACTTCTTTCACGCATTCAGCAATATCGCCTGAATCAGAAACAGGAAACAGAGAAAAAGATCGCTTCACTTCAGATGAAAGCAATAAAAAACCAGATAGATCCTCATTTTACATTTAATATAATAAATGCCATAGGCAGCCTCTACACATCAGAAAAAAACAGGGAAAAAGCTGATTATGTTTTCGGTAAATATGCCCGGTTGATTAGACAGACTGTTATAAGTTCTGATAAGATTATTGTACCTCTTGAGGAAGAACTGGATTTTGTAAAGAACTACATTGAACTGGAGCAGTTCAGAAGCGATTATTCATTCGACTACACTATTGATATTGCGGAGGAAGCGGACAGGCAGATAAAGATACCAAGGATGCTGATTCATACATTTGTTGAGAATGCTATAAAATACGGGATCAGAAACAGGAGCGGGGGCGGGTTTTTAAAGGTTGCAGTTGTAAAGATGGATAACAAATGTGAGATTATCATCGAGGATAATGGTCCGGGATTGAAATCAGGTAAAAAGTCCGATTCAGGCACCGGCAAAGGATTGACTATTCTGAATGGGCTGATTGAATTATTTCATAAACTTGAAAAAACAAGAATTTCCTACACTATCCAAAATATTCCGGATCATGGAAATCGTATTGCAGGCACCATGGCGAAAATTGAGGTAACAAATTCAAAGGATTAAAATCAGCATCAGCCCGGATGCAATGATTATTTAAGCAAATTTATCTCACAGTTATATTTAACGAAATAACGCTACCGGTTCCGGTTATATGTACTGGGGAACAATTTGGGGATAACATCAGGAGAGTTGGGTTCTCCGGGTAAACGATTATTTCGTTTAACAGACCGGCCCCGGCAGCTTTCAGTACCCCGGTATCTTAATCCGGGATTTGTGCAGATCGTGCAACATAAAGCAAAAATGGAGAAATATATCATACATTTTATCATTACAAATAATGATTTTGAATACCTAATGATGAGTATATTAAAAAATCAATCGTTGAATGGATCCCAAGAGCAGAAATCGCTGCTTAACCAGACCGTTTATGACAAAATTTGAACCTGGCATCATATAAGATTTGTAAATCTCAAGGAAAATTCGTATCTTTACATGTTGATCCTGAATTTGTTCAGGAAAAAATTAATGTGTCATGAAACGATTATCATTTTTGTTTTTGGTTATCCTGTCATCATGCGCAGTTTCAAATAAACCTGCTCTGCAGGAGGATCAGTTATTGCTTACAAGAAAATATGTGGGGGATTTCATTGACTTCAGATATACCGGTCCTGAAAAATTTGGTGATCCGCATATCATCTGGATCAAGACCACAATGGACAGCACTTATGGCAAAATATCAGCTTATGGTCAGAAATGCGACTTTAACAAAGGCGACCGGCTCTATGTCAGAAGAAACTACTATTCACCCGGAAGTGCTTTTGGTTATTGGGTATATCAAATTGAATCAGAAGATAATAAAGCATTTTACCGATTAAGCGAATTTCAACATCAAAGTAAGGTTTTGATAAAAACCTGGTTCTGACATTTCATTTCATATAACTTATTTAATCCCGTTTCATAAAAAATGAAAACTACATTCCCGGTGATTGTGTTTCTGGCTCTCTTAACTGGTTGCCAGTTCAGCAAATCTGTTGAAAAAGACCTCATTTCAGGGTTAACCACACGTGGAAACAATATATCCTGTGAAGAAGTTTATCTGACTGTTAATAATGAAAGATCAACCAGAAATTCATTTATCTACGGTGAGATATTTTTCCTTAATTTCAGTGACGTCAGAGGCCTTGCCAAAGAAAAAGGAAATGTCTTTCCCGGTATGGATATGATCGTAATAAACGAATCAGGGGATACATTAATGAATACAGGCGATCTACTTGCAGGCTATACAGAGGGAATGAATTATTCCCCTCTCCTGCTCACAGCGGATCTGACAGTTGCGAACCCGATCAAATCAAAGGATGACTACAAATTATTTGTTAATATATGGGACAAGAAAGGAAAAGGCAGATTTGTGTCAGAATTTGATTTTAAGGTCAGGGAAAATGATAAGATCATTGTAGAACCTTACAACGTCGCATATGATGAGGTCTATATTTTTTCACGCGGATTGAATAAGGTTATCACTGATAACAAGGTGAAGCTAAATGACAATGTTTATATAATTATTGAAGGACTTAAAGGTTTTATAGAAGAAAATGGCCTTGTTTTTCCCGGTCTGAGCATGAAAGCTACCGATACAGGCAATAGCGTAGTCCTGGTGAATGATGATCTTTTCAGCAATTACAGCGAATCGGGCATCGACCCGGCTGATCTGACTGCAAGAGTATCAGCAAATTTCAAGATTACAGGCAATCAGATTAATAACCCGCTTCATTGTGAAATAATTGTCTGGGACAAAAAAAGCGAAGCCAGAATAAAGGCAACTATGGATATGTTTATGGAATAGCCAAATTCTACCGATAAAAATATTCCCTGTATTTAAGTTAAATTTCCCTGACAAATTTATAAGTTAATAATTTATTGCACCATGAAACAAGCCATTTCACGCAGGAATTTTTTTTATAAAACCGCAGGAGTAAGTGCCGGAGCACTTATTCTCCCGTCTCTTTCAGGATTTGCCACTCAACGTAAGACAGACGCTAATCTACCACTTATTATTACTAGCCATACTAACGAAACCGGCCAGAGGGCAATGGAGGCTGGCTGGGAAATACTTAATAATGGAGGCAGCGCAGTTGATGCTGTGGAAAAAGCTGCCAATGTAATTGAAGTTGATCCCGAGGATACAAGTGTCGGATACGGGGGGTTGCCAAATGAGCGTGGAGTGGTACAGCTCGATGCCTCTTTTATGGATGGGAGGACATATTCAGCCGGAGCGGTAGCATGTCTTGAAAACATCAAAACTCCGTCATCAGTTGCAAAGCTTGTGATGCAGAGAACCGATCACGTCCTTCTTGTAGGGAAAGGAGCACTCGAGTATGCAAGAGCCTGGGGATTTCCTGAGGAAAACCTTCTTACCGATAAAGCCCGCAAAATATGGTTGAGATGGAAAGAAGAGATGAGTTCCGATGATGACTGGGGTATTCCGGAACATCTGCAGAAAATCCGGAAAATGGAATCTTACTGGCAGGATTTCCCTGATATCGAACATCATTACGGCACAACAAATGTACTGGCTATAGATAAAAACGGTGATATTGCAGGATGTACAACCACAAGTGGTCTCAGCTTCAAGCTTAATGGTCGTGTGGGCGACTCACCAATAATTGGGGCCGGGCTGTATGTTGACAATGAGACAGGTGCCGCAGGAGCAACAGGCAGGGGTGAGGAAGTTATTAAATCGTGTGCCTCTTTCTATATGGTACTCCGGATGAAGGAAGGACGAACCCCGCAGCAGGCATGTGAAGATGCCCTCAGGATGATCATTGACAGGTACAAAAAAGTTAATCCCGAATTCTTCCCGGGTGAGAAATTTGTCGCTGTCAATAAATATGGTGAAGTGGGCTGTGCTTCAATGACAGGGAAACGTAGTCCGCAGATGTCGGTAAGGACACGGAAAGGTTATATCAGACATGAAGGTATAGTTGCTTACCCTGGCAAATGAGTTAAAAAACAAGCGAGGGATTTAAGCTACCCCTCGCTTATGATTCATTTAATACGTTTATTTAACTTTGATGCTTTTATTATAAAGCTCCTTCCAGTTATCCGAAAATGTATCTGCCGAGGGTTGATTTTTATCAGATGATTTTCTTTCCAGCTTCCTGATTATGTATGTTTTATCTCGTCTCCCCTCCCCTTTGCCGTGATCAGCAACATCAACATATGCAATAAACCTGTTGATCTTATTCGGCATAATTTCAGGAGTTCTGATAAATCCGACATCCTCATCCCTCAAAGCATAATTATCATGATTGGCTTCCCACACATCAACATAATAGACTATAAAATCCAGTCCTGAAAACACAACTATACCATCTTTATCGGTAAACCCTTCACTTACCATATTGGCCTCCCCGTCCCAGTCGTTAAGGGTTTTGTACAGAATCACACTGGCTCCGTCAACAGGATATTCTTCGTAATACTCCAGCACTTCAATTTCAAGAAGTGTCGGGATCCTGACATCAATTGTCAGAGCTGCTTCGTCTGATTGACCATTTCGTG
>DCVC01000336.1 GCA_002328625.1 Bacteroidales bacterium UBA2198 | reverse complement strand
TTTTAAGAAGCTTGTCACTAATACGAGATATGTAATTCGAAGTCTTCATTAATATACTAAATACATCCGCAAAGATATTGATTTTAAATCAATTTGTTTATGTGTTCCGTGTTATGGCGACATTTAATTCCGTGTTTTGGCGACATTTTATTCCGTGTTTTGGAAGCATATGACTTCAATATACAGTGCATTGACTTGAATTGGATGAGCATACCTGTAAATTTACACTAATACAAGAGATGAGATAAATTGTAATTTCAAGGAAGCTGGTTGCAACTTTTATCTGTTGGGGTACCCAGAGGCACAAGAGGTCAAAATCGGCCTCTTGTTTCTTTTTATGACATACTGAGACCCCCACCAGATGATGAAATGAGAAAAACCGATTTTCACTGGTTCTGGGTTGCAACTTTTAAATTCTGAAAATCCGGTTTTTTGTCAGAGTTGCAACCAGGGATCCTCTTTTATGCTCATTTATATGCGGCATTAATGCCTTTAACGTACAACCGCCTGAAGAATGGGTAACTCCCCTATAAGCATCTAAAGACTGAGTTTACACACTTTATTTAAAATATTTTCCGGTGTGTAATTCCCAATGTCAGGAATAAAAAATTGCGTCTGAGCCCGTTAATATTAAAATATGAATTATATTTGACTATGTTGTGAAATGTCTTAACCTAAAGGGGTTCTAAAGTGTCTGTGTTTTAATCTTGAAAGAAAATGTTTAACGTAACTTCCAGGTCAGATTGTGCATTTGATGTAAATAAAAAATTATTCCTTAAATATTTAGTCAAAAATGGAGGTCCTGAACTTCATGATTATGAAGAATTTGCTTTCATTGTCAAGACTTTGGATGCAAAAAATCTGCTTGAGTTCAGGGAAGTAATAAACCCAATACTTAACGTCAATACTCTGATTGGCCGGAGTTACGTAAAACCATTTGGGTATCCGGGAGATTTTTATTTAATCGATCATATTTATTCTAACCATGTTAATGGAGATAAAAAATACCGTAACTGGGATATTTTTTATCAGAATCAGGCCGGAACCAGGGCTGTGAGGAACCGTAAAGATTATTTCCTAAATCAATGCCTAAATCTTGCTCTTAAAAAACATGGTGAAAAAAGGGTACTGATACTCGGCTCAGGACCGGCAACAGATGTAAATGAATTTCTTAACATGTACACCGAAAACGATATCAGTTTTGACCTGGTGGATTATGACCAGAATGCAATTGATTATTCGTCAGAAAAGAACAAAAAATTTGAAAAACTGATTTCCTATTACAAAGTCAATGTTTTAAGATTTGAGCCTTCCATGAGGTATGACCTTATCTGGAGCGCCGGATTATTTGATTATTTCAGGGAGAAGCACTTTGTTTACCTGCTGAAAAAATACATCAATTACGTAGCAGAAGGAGGTGAACTTGTAATTGGCAATTTCAGCACTGAAAATCCATCACAAATCCTTATGGAGGTCGTATCTGAATGGTACCTTAACTACAGAAGCAGAGAGGATCTGTTAAGGATTGCGGGAGATGCAGACCTCCTGAACGGGAAAGTATTTGTTGATGCCGAAGACCTTGGTGTAAATCTTTTCCTTAATATTCAGTGAAACTGAAAATAAACTTTGGTTGCAGTGACAAAATAACTGCTTTCTGAATACATGCAAAGCACTTGATTCCATCAGGTAAAGGATCTCTGACGCTGATTACCTTCCTGTTTGTCGACCTTCCTTCAAAAACTCTGTGAACAAAAAATCTTCAGGTTGAGTTGAGGTATATTTGCCTTGATCCATGAATAAAGCTTTTGTCTAAACAGAAATCCAGCTCAATTCAATCGATACTATACAAAAGTTAAAAATGCTGTTATCCCATAATTTTTAAAAGTAATTGATAAAATCTAATGCCCACTTCTGACGTTTATTAATAAATCGATAGTCAGAAAGGATGAATATTTTCAAAAATACGCTGATTAATTTATTGGGATTGAGTCGGGGAAGCTCGGAATCAATGACTTTTAACAAACTAACCCTTTCATTTACAGGATATTTGTCGAATTATGAATCTGAATTCCTTAATGACTACTACGTCAAGGCTTTGAACCCATTCAGGTTTTCTCTGATCCTGGCGATGATCTTTTATTGTGCGTTTGCACTTCTTGATGCCGCCACGGTACCGGAACTGAAAAAAATATTCTGGCTTATAAGGTTCGCTGTTGTATTACCGGTTTTGTTATCAGTATTTGCTTTTACATATTTCAAAACGTTCAGGAAATATATGCAATTGTCGATCACAGGCGTCATGTTCATTACCGGATTCGGAATTATAGTAATGATAATTCTTGGTGCCAGGGTATCTAACTATTCATATTATGCCGGCCTTATACTGATCTTCATTTTTGGATATACATTTGCTAAAGCGCGGTTTATTTATGCATCGTTAGCGGGCTGGCTGATTGTTATTGCATACGAGATCTCAGCTATATGGATCTCAGACACTCCTTTAACAATACTGATCAATAACAATTTCTTCTTTATCAGTTCAAATATTATCGGAATGCTCACAGGGTATTCCCTGGAACTATCGTCTCGCAGGGATTTTTATATGAGAAAACTCCTTGAACTGGAACAGGACAAAGTCAAAGCAGTCAACAGCACCCTGGAAAAAAGAGTAATTGACAGGACACGACAACTGACAGATATCAATTTAAAACTGAAGAAAGAGATTGAGGTTCGCAAAAGATCCGAAAAGCAGAGAAGCGAACTGGAAACTCAGCTTTTTCATCTCAAAAAAATTGAGACTATCGGAACGCTGGCAGGGGGTATAGCTCATGACTTTAATAATATTCTGACACCGATTCTGGGTTACACAGATATGGCCCTGGAAGAAATTCCTGAGGATAGCACACTGCGGTTCGATTTGGAACAGATAAATATTGCAGCTGTAAGAGGAAAAGACCTGGTCCAGCAAATCCTGACATTCAGCCGGGAAGTGAACGTGGAGAAGAAGCCTGTTAAAATAGACCAGATAGTGGTCGAAGTAATAAACCTTATCAAGGCATCCCTCCCTCATGGAATTGAGATAAGGAAAAGTATTGATCCGGGAATAGGGATAATTCTTGCAGATCCAGTTCATATACACCAGATTATCATGAATTTATGTACTAATGCCATCCATGCGATGAAAAACAGGGGAGGCATCCTTGACATAAAGGTCGATAGTGTACTGGTAGATCAGAAAACAACGAAGGAAATTAACAATCTTAAGGTTGGGATTTATGTAAGAATCAGACTATCAGATACTGGTCATGGAATGGACAGAAGAACAAAGGAAAGGATTTTTGAACCATTTTTTACCAGTAAGGAAGTGGGTTCAGGAACAGGACTGGGTCTTTCTGTTGTCCATGGTATAGTCAGCAATTATAATGGGGCAATAACTGTAGAAAGCACTCCGGGGAAAGGTACATTATTCACTGTTTTTCTTCCATACAACAATTCAGATCCCGTAAATGAAATCAAATCTTCGGATCAGCTTCCAAGGGGAGTCGAACACATCCTGTTTGTCGACGATGAACTGGACATAACTTTTATGGGCAAAAAGATGCTGGAAAATCTCGGATATAAAGTCACCACCAAGACCAACAGCAGTGAAGCATTTGAGGAGTTTAAAAGAAACCCCGGGAAATATTCATTACTCGTAACAGATCAGACAATGCCCAAAATGCTGGGAACCGAACTTGCCGGAAAAATGAGGAAAATAAATCCCGACCTGAAAGTCATTATAATAACCGGATACATCGACAAATTATCTGATGAGACAAAGTCAAAAACCGGTTCTTATAAAATAATCCTGAAACCTATCAAACTGAACGATTTCAGCAAGGTTATCAGAAAAGTCCTGGATGAAAACTAATCAACTTTAGCAATGGCGAAAATTTTGATAATAGATGATGATCCTTCGATCCTGACAATGCTTAAAAGGATGCTTGAAAAAGCCGGATACGAAGTTGATATTGCCAGCAACGGCAGTGAAGGGTTGGAAAAAATTGAATGCTGTCCCCCGGATCTTTTGGTAACTGATATTGTGATGCCTGAAAAAGAAGGTCTTGAACTGATAGTCTACCTGAGAAGAAAGAATCCGGGATTAAAGATCGTAGCAATTTCAGGTGGTGGCAGATTTAATTATGAGGGATATCTCACCAGTGCAAAACTTCTGGGGGCTGATCTGACCTTTCAGAAGCCGTTAGTTCACAAAGAATTTATACAGGCTATATCTGACCTTATTAATACTAAAATATAGCGGCTTTTTTCACCTTTCATCACCGGAGGAATAACCGGCTCAATTGACAGGCGACCTAAAGATTCTTATTTAAGGCTTATTCTCCTCCAGAGGGATGGAAAAATAAAAAACGGAACCCCTGCCGGGCTCGGATTCAACACGGATAGTCCCGTCCATCTTTTCAACGATTTTTTTAGAAATTGATGATCCCAGACCCAAGCCTTAGTGTGAACGCGAAACTGAGCTCTCTGCCTGCCAGAACCGGTTGAATATCAGTGATTGGTTTTCCGGCGGAATCCCGATCCAATCGTCTTTCACAAAAGGTTGCAACTTTTGTCCGTTCGGGTACCCAGAGGCACAAGAGGTCAAAATCGACTTCTTGTTCTTTTTTATGACACTCTGAGACCCTTACTAATTCAAGGATGAGATGTACAGTAATTTCAAGTGGAGGGTTGCACTTTTATTTTAAACAGTTGGATCAACAATACCTTCCTGCACTTCAAAGATTTCATCAGCGACCAAACCATGAGCTTCACGATGTACAATCATGGCAGATTCTTTATCAGGTGCTTCCACAAGACAAAAAACTTTGCCGTTTTTGGTGTCGTACCAGTACCTCCGATATCTGACATTATATTTTCCCTGAATTTCAAGATCCTTGGCATGAGCTTGAGCAACTGCTTCCGTGGTCAACCCCGGAACATCCTGGTGTATGTCTAAAAACAATGGCATTTTTACCTCCTTTTTTATCCAAGCGAACATGATTACAGTTATTAACAAAAAATATCGAAAAAAGTTTTTAATAGGAAGATATGGTTCTGCTTAATTAATGAATGCCGTGCTACTTTTGGCGCCGGTAACTTTACTAAATCTGCATTCTAGCTATGTTGAACATATAACCGGGTGGGATGTTAATTACTAAGGTGTTGATCGTTTTTAGAAATCATAAAACGTCAAATAACACTCTGAAGTTATATTATGGTGTTAAAAATTGTAAGATCATGAAAAAGAGTCTATTGATTTTCAGTTTTGTGCTTCTTGGAGTTACAGTTCTCAACTCCTGCGGAAGCAACTCAGCGAAGGAAAAACCTTCTGCAACAAAAGAAGTAGCAAGCGTTCAATACACCTGTCCCATGCATTCCGAGGTTATCAGTGATAAACCCGGAGACTGTCCCAAATGCGGGATGGCACTTGTTGAGAAAAAATAACTTTTCAGTGACCTGCTTAGCTGAAGGTGGAAGACCTTTGTTGCTTTTACCCTTATTAAAGCTACGTCTCTGAGCCATCCCTGGAAGTCAAGAGACGAGATCGGAATAAATGAATGGGCATTCTTCATAGAACACTATCATCTGGATATAAGTTTTTATTAAATTTTCTCCAATGATTGAAGAAATAAGGCTTTCTGTTCTATATCAGCTGTTATTCCATTAGCAGAGATTGTTGCCCCGGAGATTGAATCGATTTCTTTCCCCACCCTAAGTTTTTTAGTTCCATCATAGCCGATAAACTGTTTCAACCAGCCTTTAACCATAATCTCCTGACCATGGGTGGCTTCATAATTGTAAACTCTTACAGCTGTGACTCTTTTTTCTAAATCAAATAAAATAAAATAATCAAAATATTCATATTCTCCTTCATGTTCATTAGTCTTTTGAGATGAACAAACACCTGCCCTGCAGCTGTTGACTCTTCCTACATACGCCAGAAATTTATTACCCTCCTTGCACATTATTGTAAAGAATTTCCCATTTACCTGATTTATTCTCACAATGGAGTCTGGTAACTGAAGTTCGTGCATTTGGAAATTTTTACCGCATAAAAGGGTGCTTAGCTCTTTTTGCAGCAGTTGGGGATTGAAATTAATTTCTTCGCCATCATTACTATTAATGAAGAGTGAAAATATACCCGGTATTATGATTGTGAGTAATTTCATCTTATTTTTATTAAAACATCACCCCGATTCCTGCGTTAATAAGCTTACTGAACTCATCTACAACAGAAGATTTTGAGAATTGTATATCAGTCTTGATAACAGCTTTCATATTCAGTCTATACGTTAGTCCTGTAGTTATCAGGGTGTTTTCATAATTCAGATTCTTGATTGTACTTAAATCAACAGACTGATGAGTATTATAAAACTCATACCGTATGAATGGAACAAGTTCCTGATCTATACTACTGAATAGCTTAAATACATTATAACCTGCTTCAATATAATATCCAAACATCGATTTTCCAAGATCATTATTTGTAGTTCCTGTTCTGGTAAAAATATTATATTCTTCGGTATTGGAAATGGATGTATAATATACCTGTCCTCTGATTTCTATCCCTTTCAATTGGAATCTGGAGTCAGCTCCTACCATTGCTATTCCAACTGCTGAAGAATCAGCTTTTGCTCTTAAACTTGTATTGTCGTCAGGAAGCTTTCCGAAAAGTTTACTTTGAGATTTGCCTAAATAACCTGAAAGACCGATATTCAAGTTTTTAATACCATAGAATTCAATTTTCCCCGTCAATGCAGGAGAACTCAGGTAGGCCTTCGAACCCTTCTGTCTTCCCTCTCTCAATCCGGATGACCCGTTAAAGATTGCTTTTGTATCATAACCATTCAATCCGCCAACTGCATATAATTGATACCTCAGATTAACAGGCAACAGATTTCCCGAAAATCCAAAGCCAACCTCACGCCAGGTACTTAAAGATATACGGTTATCGATTATTGGTCTTTCGACTCCGTTGAATGTTGTAGGCTCATGGTATTCGTTGATTATTCCCATTGGCACCAGCAATAGTCCTGCCCTGAGGTTAACTGATTTAGTTATCCTGTGCTGGAGAAATGCCTGTTCAACCCAGAGTTCCTTCGCATATTCAAATTCGATTTCAGACACAAACTGTGTGTTTTTTGAAAAATTATACCCCAGGAACATAACTATCCTATGCACATCAAGTGTGCCAAGTTCTCTCTGATTTTTTGAAACAGGTTGATTATAGTGCACCTCACCATAGCCACCGATATTGAGTTTACCATCATTTTTCAGCATAATTTCGGCACTATTCAGATACTGTAAACCTGTAGAATCAGGTTTCTGAGCTTGAACTGCTGCTGAGATTGTCAGGACCGTTGTCAATATAAATATTAGACTTTTCATGTCTATGCAGATTTAATTATAATTATCTTCTGCAAAGAAAATGCTGAACAGGCTACCCGGCAATCCCAATTAGTAATGAAAAATATTGGTCTCTATCATAAGAAATAATAGATACTACTGAATCTTACAGGCTTTCCAGTGATATAATATTGTTGGAAATGGCATATATTGTCAGTCCTGATTGACTTTTTATACCTGTCTTTTGACTTAAATTCTTACGGTGACTAATAGCAGTATGAATGCTTATATTCAAATTGTCAGCTATTTCTTTATTTGAAAGTCCTTTTAAAAGGAGCTTAAGTACTTCTGTTTCCCGTTCTGAAAGAGCTTTTTGTGGATAAGTAGATTCATTTCGGTCTTTATTACTCTGGAGACTAATTATCTTTCTGCAGATATCTTCAGAACTTTCATTTATCCTTACAATCTCATCAAAATGGTTTAATGTCTCAGTGCTGACTAATGAATCCATTAATCCAATCCAGCGAATCTCAATACGTTCTCTTTTAAAATTTCTGAATAGTTTCGCCCTGTTTTGAATAAGGATTGTATTTAATATTATGACATCGAATGATATATTTGGAATGGATCTGTTAAAATCTTCAATCTCATCTATTCTATAAAGCCTCAAATTTGAATTATGTTTCAGTAAAATATTGGTCAGGCCTTCAAACAAGAGATCAGATGGCTCAATTATCCCTATATTTAAGATCCTCGGTTTCATTTTGTACTTTTATTCTCAATTGATAAAGCAAGAGGAATCAGAATCTGCTCTTCAATTAAGGAATGGATTTTAAGATCAAATTCCAGTTCAAATAAAGAGTATAATAGTTTTCTCTTAACTATCCCCTGATTTTTTATCCGAATATGTTGAAGAAGAAGATTTTTCAAATCCTCCAGCTTGGATTCTATATCAGAATGATGGTTCTTATAGTGAGTTGCCGAAAATTTCTCTGTGCTTGAATTTTGTTTCTTCTCGAAAAGTCCGGAAATATATGGGAAGGCAATTTCTCCCTCATAATTAAGATGTTCCATGACTTCCTCAAAATATTCATTAAAAAAATCCTCAACAAGCTTCATTTCCTTTATTTGCCCTGAAGCACTCAGTTTCTTGATGTAATCAGTTATTTCAGGATATTTTTCGTGTATGTAATAATGGTGACTGTTATTCAGATACGTTATAATAAGCGGAATGGATGAAGGCTTTAGTTGCGCTGTATCTCCAACATTAAATCCGTTATAGAGATTGCATATAACAATAAACAGAGGTTCTTCAATATCATACTCGCTGCATAATCGGGAAACTGTTTTGTCCTGCAATAGATCATCAATACCAAAATGTTCCAGAACAAGAAGAATCGATGGATTCTCCCTGACTATATCTGAAATTTTCATATCAGGTTTTACATAAGTCTTACTTGTAAGGTACATTGCTGAGTATTTATAGGATAAGCCAAATTCTAGCAATTTGTTCAAAAACTGATAATTTTATTAATCAGGTTACACCACTATATGTCCAGTTAAGAGTTGTTGTTACTGAACAGGTTAGGAACATCATCAATTGGGACTATTGAAGACGATTTGCTAAAGAGTTCATTTAGAGCACTTTCTCAAAAGAAGTTATGCCGCTTTAGCTTGACGTCAAATCAAGCTGAACTTATTCCTGTTGAACTTGTTAGGAAGAAGTAATGAGAAATCAATTATTAATACTCCTGAGCTTAACTCTCTTAATTCTCTGCTCATGTGAAAAAGAGACTGAGGAAGATCTGACAGGCGTTCCTCAATTGAATATCAAAACCATACTTACAGATTATGAGATTATCTGGGGTATGGATTTTATTCCCAATGGTGATCTGATCTTCGGGGAGAAGAGAGGAAAACTATATAGAAAAAGCAATGAGACCGTTACTGAGCTTACCGGTTTCCCGGAAGTCCTTTCTACCGGGCAGGGCGGATTACTTGATATCAGGGTACACCCTGATTATTCAAATAATGGCTGGGTCTATGCATGCTATGCTGCATCAAATCCTGCCGGAGGTGGCCTGCTGAAACTAATTCGTTTTAAGATCACCAGTGATCAGGTTCATAATATTGAAAATATCTTTATTGCAAGCGGATCAAATACATGGTACGGTCATTATGGAAGCCGGATCATGTTCGACAATGAAAAATATCTTTATCTGAGTGTAGGAGAAGGTGGTGCTGGAAGTTATGGGGGACCCAATACGACCAATAATAATGCACAGGACAGGACATCTGCATGGGGGAAGATCCACAGATTGAGAGATGATGGAAGTATACCGGCTGACAATCCGGTTATTCCCGGAAATTCCGGACCTACATCCGTTTATACATATGGACACCGGAATCCTCAGGGATTGGCATTACATCCTGAATCAGGTGAAATCTGGGCGAGTGAACACGGTCCCAGAGGAGGTGATGAAGTAAATATCATTATCAGGGGAGCTAACTATGGGTGGCCGACTTACTCAATCGGGGTCAATTACGACGGTAAAACTATCTCATCAGGTCATAGTGCAACAGGAATAGAAGCTCCTATCCATACATGGACCCCATCGATCGCAACCAGCGGAATAGCCTTTATCACCAGCAACAAGTTCAAATCGTGGAAGGGCAACCTTCTGGTGAGTGGACTTGTATCACAAAAACTCCTCAGATATGCGGTGAATGGTGATAAATTGGTTGAAGAAGATGTTTTATTAAGTAATTCAGGAAGAGTAAGAAATGTTATTCAGGCACCTGACGGGTCAATATATGTATCAGTGGAAAATCCGGGGAGGATAATTCAGATTGTTCCGGAGTAAATCATGGGATGCTACTTCAACCGCGTTGCAACTTTTGCCCGTTCGGGGTACCCGGAGGCACAAGAGGTCATAATTGACCCCTTTTTTGTTTTGTGACTTCCCTCACCTCACCCGTGGGGATCAGATTAAGTACCGAATATATGCTGAATGCTGATTTGTAAAGTAGCCGCACCGGACCAGGCTTTTTTCAAGGGCTTTTCGGGAAATTCCTTCTCTTGAAAAGGTAATAGACCGGAATTCCTGTAATAACAGTAGCCAAGGCTATTGATGATTCAACCGGACGCTCAAGGAAGGATAGCACCAGTATTGAAGTACCTGTCATTACATAGATTATCTGGGTAAAGGGGTAACCCTTCAGTTTCAGGACAGAAATCTTGTTCCTCCTGAGTTTGACCGTGCCCAATACGGCCAGTATGGGAAATATTCCGAGCGAAAATCCCATATAAGTCAGCACCTGGTCGAAAGTGCCTGATAGAACCAGTATTACAGCTATCAGGCACTGCAGCACAATTGCGTTGGAAGGCACGTTGTGTTTTGGGTGTATCCTGGCAACGGATCTGAAGAAAAGGCCGTCTTTTGCCATGGAGTAATATACCCTTGGGCCAAGGATAATAAATGCGCTCAAGGATGAAAACAGCGCGAAAGCGATCAGTAATGAAAACAGGATCTCGGCAGATTTTCCGAAGAGGTTTCCCATTGCCAGCCCGCCCACAGAAATGACACCCTTTATTTCATCAGGACTGACAGCATAAATGAATAATATGTTCAGTCCAAGATAAAGAATCATTACAATTCCTGTTCCCAGGATGAGTGAGCGGGGTAACGTTTTAACAGGATTAATAATCTCGGATCCTATATATGTAGAGGCGTTCCATCCGCTGTATGCAAACATGATCCACATCAGTGAAAGGCCTGCTGTTTTCCAGCCTGCAAATCCTGTTGAAACCCACTCTCCTGAACTGAAGTTTCCAATGCTTCCTTTTCCTGAAGCAAAACCTGCAAATAGAAGCAAGAGGATCAGTCCGACTTTCAAAAAAGTCAGGATATTCTGAACGGCGGAACCTGTTTTAAGGCCATGGTAATGGATGTATGTGAATATTATAATAACACTTGCTGACAGGAATTTGCGTGTTGAAGCCTGGGTCATCAGACCGGAGGCCTCAAACCAATCAGGAATTGAAGGCAATGCGCGGCAGAGATATTCACTGAAGCCCAGGGCTGAGGCTGCTATCGGAGCAGAAAAGCCGACTATGAAGGATACCCATCCGCTGAGAAAGCCGAAGACAGGGTGATAGAGCTTTGAAAGGAAATAGTATTCTCCACCGGCCTCTGGCATTGCAGCCCCAAGTTCACCATATGACAGGGCACCGCACAGGGCGATTAATCCCCCGGCAATCCACAATGACAGCATCAGAAGAGGGTTGTTCAACTCGGCCATGAGGAGGCCCGAGGTGGTGAAGATACCGGCCCCTATCATATTGGCCACAACAATATTTGTGGTGGGGATAAGTCCGAGTTTTCTCTTCAGGTTGTCTGCCATCATCAGACCTCTTATCTTTCAGCCCTTTTATAGCTTATCAGCATCCCCTGAACCAGGGTTGATTCGTAGTTTTTGAGACTTCTGACATATTCAAGATAATCTCCCTGGCCGCCGTAACCGCCCCTTTCATAGACATTATGCGTGGTGTAACAGCCTCCGACTTTGAGTTTTGGATCGATATCGATGAAGTAATTCTTATACCAGTATTTGTCAGCATCACTGAAGACAAAATCGAATGGCCCCTTTAGTTGCTTAACGAGCTCATGTGCATCGCCAAGACGGGCATCAATATAATCCGAAAGCCCGGCTTCCCTGAAATTTTGCAGTGCTTCCCGATGCCTGTCAGGGTCAATCTCAATAGTTATAAGTTTACCCCCTGTCTTGCTCAATGCCCAGGCCATCCAGATGCCGGAATGCCCCGTTGAAGTACCAATCTCAAGTGCACTTTTATAATTGCCTTTTATTATGAGATCATACAGCAGCTGCCCGTCACGTGCGGGGATGTTCATATCATACCACCTTCCTGAGCGGTCAGAGAGGAACTTTCTGACCTTTTCATCAAGGACAGGATTGCTTTTAGGCTCCTGAGCCAGGAGGCGGTGATTATTTATTGTTCCTGAGATGACAAGGAAGATAATTGCAGCAAACAGTCTGAACTTCGTCATTTTGTTTGATTTTATTCAAAGATACATTTGAACTGCTGCACAAGGCCGACTGTGCTAACCACAATCGGCCGGTTTCACCTGTATATAAAATCAGCCTCTTTTTATATTTACAATAAATCCAAAGGCCGCTGCAGTAAAAAACATGATCAAACTGTAGATTGCCGGCGAAATGCTTATTACACTGTTTCCGA
>DCVC01000118.1 GCA_002328625.1 Bacteroidales bacterium UBA2198 | reverse complement strand
AAACGCTATCCATGCTGGAATCCCGTTCTTTTTACTTCAGTAAACAAGGTACTTCTCTTTTATAAAGTCGGACCGAGTCCTTCAACCTGGTGGGGAGAACTGATAACATCCGGAGATAACGGCAAGACATGGTCAGCATCGTGTCGGCTGCCTGAAGATATTATAGGCCCTGTAAAGAATAAACCAGTATTGTTAAACAACGGAGAATTGATTTGTCCGTCAAGTACAGAGAATGATGGCTGGAGGGTTCATATGGAGTTTACGTCAGATAATGGCAAAACATGGGAACGCACATCTCCGCTAAATGAGAAGAATCTGGGGGTCATTCAACCGTCTGTTTTAACATATCCATCCGGTATGATTCAGATATTATGCCGCAGCCGCCAGTCTCAGATACTCACATCATGGTCGAAAGATAACGGGAAACACTGGAGTGAACTGGTTCCTTTTGGTTTACCAAATCCCAACTCAGGCATTGATGCCGTTACTCTGAAGGACGGACGCCAGCTTTTAGTTTACAACCACTTAACATCAGGAAGAAATATGTTGAATGTGGCAATCTCAGACGATGGTAATACCTGGAAAGCTGCAGCTCTGCTTGAAAACGACCAGAAAGGATCAGAATATTCCTATCCTGCAGTAATCCAGACCAGCGATGGGTTGGTTCATATTACCTATACATGGAAACGGAAGCTGATCAAATATGTGGTTATTGATCCAGGGAAAATTGTGACCCGGCCAATAATTAATGAAAAGTGGCCGGAAGAGTCTTGATCAATAAGGCGGGATAAGCTTTTCTTTATTTTCCATGTAAAGCTTAATGCCGGCCATTACAATTTCAAAGGCCTTTTCTCTGCCCATGAAATGTTCAACCACGACATTTTTTTGTTCCAGCATTTTGTAATCTTCAAAAAATCTTTTTAGTTCAACAAGAGTGTGAGGAGGTAATTCAGAAATATCATTTATATAATTGACAGACATATCATTTCTTGCAACCGAGATTATTTTATCGTCACTTTCATTGGTGTCAATCATTTGCATGGCGCCTATTACCTTTGCATCAATAATGCTCATGGGAAAAACATCAATGGAACATATAACAAGTATATCGAGCGGGTCATGATCATCACAGTAAGTCTGCGGTATAAAACCATAGTTTGCAGGATAATGTACCGATGAAAAGAGTACCCTGTCAAGACGCAACAATCCCGAATCTTTATCCAGTTCATATTTCCCCTTTGATCCTTTGGGTATTTCAATTATGCTTTTAACATAGAGAGGGATCTCTTGCCCGGGATCAATACCGTGCCAGGAGTGTCGTTCAAATTCCATAATCCTGATTTGAAAATCTAAATTTACTGTTTATTTTTGACAATAAGTATTTTTATGGTACCCTGATCTGTCAGGTCAGCAGTCAACTTTTCATAACTTTTATCGCTCCAGACTTACACAATAAAGGGTATCACGGCTTTTCTTTCAGCAGGATACCCCGGGAAGTTTTCTTTATACCATCTGTGTGAGGCAACACCCCTGGGAAAGAGATTTGCGAAAGAAAAAATGAAAAAAGCAAATCCCGGAAGCGACCATGTCATAAGTGCCCATCCTCCCCATTCTATTATCTCCCCGAAATAGTGAGGGCTGGAAATATAATTAAAAAGCCAGCCCCGCGGAATTACATATTCTTCGGGATTATTCTTTCTGAACGCACGCAGCTTTTCGTCCGACATTTTATTTATATAAAATCCGGTAAGAAATAAAGAGAGTCCCGCAATAAACTGCCAAGAGAACAACCATGAAGATTCATAATTTAAAAGCCTGAATATTCCATATCCATTAACAAAGCCATTCAGACAATTAAAAATTATTGCCATAGAAACAATTATCAGGGGATAAGGCTTTTCGCTGCCCGATTGTCTGAAAGGATATATGAAGGTCCGAAGCAGGTAATGTAGCAGCCATAGTGATATAAAAATTATCTGCTGAATATTTTTCTGTCCGGATGTGAAGAAAAAAATTGCCATCAGAGCCGGGGAGGGAAACTCCATGATCATCCATGCCCATTTGGATTTAAGTACCGGCCCCCACCCTCTCCTGAGGAATTTTCCATAAGGAGCAGGAATAAAGAAAAGAAGGATAAAAACAATTGCAGCAAAGCTGAAAATCAGTTTAAGAGAAGAATTATAAAGCAGATCCATTTGTGGTACCCTGAATAAATGGTCAAATCTATTACTTTTTATCTATGATTTGCATTTTTATTTATATTTGACTCCAATGACAATTATAAAATCTAAATAGTGAGAACCTTACAAAAAAGACTTTCAGCTTATGATACCCCCCAGAGGGCAATGGCAGCAGGCATTTATCCCTATTTCAGGGTGATTGAATCGGATCAGGATACTGTGGTTAAAATGAATGGCAGAGATATATTAATGTTTGGATCAAACAGTTATTTGGGACTGACGAACCATGCCAAAATCAAGGAAGCAGCAAAAAAAGCCATTGACAAATATGGATCAGGGTGTGCAGGATCAAGGTTTCTCAATGGAACTCTCGACATTCATATTGAGCTTGAGAACCGTCTGGCGAACCTCGTTGGTAAAGAAAGTGCTCTCTGTTACAGTACAGGCTTTCAGGTTAACCTCGGAGTGGTATCTGTTCTTACAGGCCGGCGGGACCACATTCTGCTTGATGAACTTGATCATGCTTCCATAATTGAAGGTAGCAGGTTGTCTTTTTCAAAAGTTCTTAAGTTTGCTCATAACGACATGTCTTCTCTTGAGAGAAAACTTAAACGATGTGCTCCGGGTACTATTAAATTTATAGTTGTCGACGGAATTTTCTCGATGGAAGGGGATATAATCAAACTGCCTGAGGTCGTTAGATTAGCTGAAAAATATGATGGTACAATCATGGTCGATGATGCTCACTCCATAGGTGTACTCGGCAAAAACGGATCAGGGACATCATCTCATTTTGGATTGACTGACAAGGTCGATCTTATTATGGGAACTTTCTCAAAATCACTTGCCTCGCTTGGAGGATTTATTGCATCAGATAAGGATACTATTAATTATATTAAGCACAATTCACGATCTCTTATCTTCAGCGCCAGCATGACACCAGCCTCAGCTGCATCGGTGCTGGCTGCCATCGACATTATGGTAAATGAACCTGAAAGGATTGATCACCTGTGGAAGATCACCCGCTACGCACTAAATGGATTTAAACAGTCAGGATTTGATGTCGGGAAATCCGAAACTCCAATAATACCGTTGTTCATACGCGATGACTTAAAAGCCCTTCTTCTTACCCAGAGGCTTCTGGCAGAAGGGATATTTGTCAATCCTGTTGTTTCACCTGCCGTGCCAAAAGAGAACTGCCTGATCAGGTATTCGCTTATGGCAACTCATACAATGGATCAGGTTGATGAATCTGTTGATAAAATAACGAAGGCAGCAAGAGAGCTTGGAATATTAGTCTGATGCAGTTTAACAATGGTTTTTATTATTACACGGAGAACCATAGAGGAAGAGGCACAGAGGGTCACAGAGGTATTTCCCTTTGTGACCCTTTATGAACAACTCTCTGTTTCTCTGTGTAATAAGAATATTTTTCAAATTATGAAACCCACATGTATTTGAATGCACAAACACAATATTATAATAATCAGTTACATGTGGGTTCCCCCGCTTTGCGGGACAGGCTATCATACCGTTGAAATTAATCATTATATGATGAAAAAAGTAATTCTTATTACAGGAGTATCCTCAGGATTCGGAAAACAGATCTCAAGACTTCTTGTAAGAGCAGGTCATATTGTTTACAGGACCGTGAGGTATGATCCGGCTCCAGGGACCACCGAGCATCTTCTTAAGATGGACCTTACCAATTATATTTCCATCAGGAATACTGTCAGTACCGTTGTTCAGAAGGAGGGCAGAATAGACGTACTGATCAACAACGCCGGCATGCATACCGGAGGGCCGATTGAGACGACATCAACCACAAATATCAGGCTGCAGATCGAAACCAATTTCATGGGAATGGTAAACCTGACAAGGAAAGTGTTGCCTGTCATGCGTAAACAGGGAGGTGGTACCATAATCAATTTCAGTTCAATAGGAGGACTAATAGGTCTTCCGTACCAGGCATACTACTCAGCAAGTAAATTCGCCATTGAGGGATTCAGCGAAGCTCTGAGGATGGAAGTCAAACAATTTAATATCAAGGTGATAGTTATTAACCCGGGTGATTTTCATACAAATAATACCCTGAACAGACGGAAATTCCTTCCCCGCTCTAATGAAGATGATCCGTACCGCGATCAGTTCCTTAGAACTCTGGCGGTAATAGAAAATGATGAAAATAATGGATGGCTTCCGCAGTTCCTTGCTAAAAAAATCATCAGAATCATTAAATGCAAAAAACCGAAACAGAGATATATTATAGCATCATTTGACCAAAAATTAGCTGTTGCATTGAGATATATCTTGCCGGCATCCTGTTTCAGGCGAATTCTTGAAAATCATTATAGAATTAACTGAATACCTTGCTGAATTCAAACAGAGGGAATTTCCCGGGAGATAAATTATTTACAAATATTGGTATTTTTACACGCTCTAAAATTTTAAAAAAATCTAATCATTAGTGTCAGAAGTCGAAAAATATTTTGTTCAGTTTCGCAATCAAATAATTGGTATTGATGCTGTTATTGACACTCCTTACGGTAAGAAGCCTTTGGTCTATGCTGACTGGATAGCAAGCGGAAGGCTTTATGGGCCGATTGAGAAAAGGATCCTGGAGGAAATAGGCCCCATGGTAGGTAATACTCACTCTGAATCAACTGCCACGGGAAATGCGATGACACAGGCATATCACCTTGCGCAGAAGATTGTTAAACAACATGTTAATGCAAGCGAGGAAGATATCCTGATCTTCACGGGGACCGGCATGACCTCAGCTATAGCCAAGCTCCAGAGGATTCTGGGGCTGAAGGTCCCCGAACAGGCAATCAACTACTGCGTCTTCACCCATGGTGAATACAGCTCCTGCCACGATATTCCCAACGAGAATCGGCCAGTCGTGTTCCTTACCCATACCGAGCACCACTCAAACCATACATCATGGTTCGAAACACTGGCAGATGTGGTTGTGCTTGAGCCATCGGCAGATCTCACAGTCAATCCCGATGCTCTGCGAAAAGAGATCATAAAATACAAGTCGAGACCTTTGCTGATCGGGTCTTTTACGGCATGTTCAAATGTTACGGGTTATATACCACCCTTCCATGAGCTAGCAAGAATAATGCATGAGCATAATGGTTACTGCTTTGTCGACTTTGCCGCCTCGGCCCCCTACATGGATATCGATATGCATCCGGCCGATAAAATGGAACAGCTCGACGCAATATTCTTCTCGCCCCATAAATTCCTCGGCGGCCCCGGAAGTGCAGGAGTGCTGATCTTCAACAAAGA
>DCVC01000318.1 GCA_002328625.1 Bacteroidales bacterium UBA2198 | reverse complement strand
AACCCGGTCTTAATGTAAAAATCCCCATACTTGAAAGAATGTACAAGGTGGCAGTTGAAAGACAGCAAAAGGAGGAATTCGGATTCCGTACCATCACTCCCGGGATACAGACTAATTACACTAAGACCGGAACTGCCAATGAATCCCTGATGCTTACCGGCGACCTCAATCTGGCTGATGTGGAGTGGGTTGTACAGTACAGGATAGATGATCCCTACAAGTTCCTGTTCAAGGTACGAGCTCCGGTTAACACGCTTCGTGATATTTCAGAAGCATCAATGCGCAATATTGTTGGAGACCGTACAGTAAATGAAGTTTTAACTGTAGGCAGGAGCGAAATAGCAAGCAGCGTTCATCAGGAGATTCAGAAACTTTGTACTGAATATTCTCTGGGTATTAAAATTGAACAGGTGGTCCTTCAGGATGTAAATCCCCCCGATCCCGTCAAAGATGCTTTTAATGCGGTAAATCAGGCCCAGCAGGAAAAAGAGACATTGATAAACCAGGCAAGGTCGGAATACAATAAGGTCATTCCAAGGGCAAGAGGACAGGCGGAGGAGACTATTCAGAAAGCAGAAGGATATGCTGCTGAACGTGTTAATAATGCTCTTGGTGAAGCTGCACGATTTAATGCCCTGTACAGGGAATATGTTAAAGCCCCTGAAGTGACAAAACGAAGAATCTATCTTGAAACAATGACAGATGTCATCCCTAAACTTGGCAATAAAATAATAACAGATGAGTCGGGAAACAATGTATTGCCACTTCTCCAGATGCAACTTAAAGAAAAATAAAAACCTTCAATATAATGAAAAGCAAAAAACTAATTATCGGTACTGTATTAGCCGTCATTGCTCTGATCTTCATCATTGAATGTGCTTATATTATAAAGGAAACCGAACAGGTTGTGATCACTCAGTTCGGGAAACCGGTCGGGAAGGCCAAGATTACACCAGGGCTTAGGATAAAAGCTCCTTTCATTCAGAAAGCAAACTATTTCGAGAAGAGGTTTCTGGAATGGGATGGCGATCCGAATCAGGTTCCGACAAAAGACAAGAAGTTCATTTTTGTGGATGCTTATGCCCGCTGGCAGATCACCGATCCACTTCAGTTTTTCAAAAGGCTTACAAATGAAAGGGGAGCTCAGTCGAGACTTGATGATATCCTTGATGGTGAAACGCGTGACTATATTGCCAATAATGATCTTGAGGAAGCAGTTCGTTCAACCAACAGGATACCTATTCCATCAGGTATGGTGGGAGAAGAGGTCGGCGATACTCTTTCTGATATTGTTACGGGCCGCCAGAAAATACAGAGGATGATACTTGAATCAGCAAATGAAAAGGCGAGCGACCTGGGTATAGTCATTCTCGATTTCCGGTTGAAAAGGCTCAATTATGTTGAGGAGGTAAGGGTACAGGTTTATGAGCGCATGAAAAGTGAACGTTTCCGTATAGCAGAGAAATTCAGATCAGAAGGGCAGGGTGAGGCCTCAAAAATAAACGGCGAAAAAGAGAGAGATCTTAAAACAATTCAGTCAGAAGCCTTTCGAAGAGCTGAAGAGATACGTGGGAAGGCTGATGCCAGAGCCACCGCTATTTATGCAGGAGCTTACAACCAGACACCATCCGCAAAGAACCTTTACAGTTTTGTTAAATCGATGGAAACCTTTGAAAGAACATTTGATACAACTACAACAATCATTCTTTCAACAAAAAGTGAACTTTATAAATATCTTATCCGACTGGAATAAATAAGTTACAGCAGACATTCATTGACAATCTTTTACATTTCTTTGACAATTTTCAGGAGAACTTTTACATATTTGAATCTGCAAAGCAGAACTTAGATTTAACCTAAGATATGGTCCTTGTTGCCAGGTGCCTGATTGTTAATAAGTACCAAACAACCAGCAACTAGTATCCAGCAACTGGCAACCTTAGTTCTTTAGCTGTAATTTTCAGTCTGGATGAAGTTATTTACCAATAGATTGTTTAATCACAGGAGGATCATCTTCATTTTCCTTCTTGCAATTTTTCTTCCCTTATTAATTGCAGGTTATTTAAGCTTAAGTACCTTTTCCAAGAGGCGCGAAGCTATAAAAAATCTTCTTGAATCAAATCTCTGGATCTCGGGAGAAGCTGCTCTTAATTCGGTTGAAGGGAGACTCCTTGAGCATGAAAGAAGAGTTTTAAAATCAGAAAATTATATTCGGTTTGTTCAACCAGGGAAACCCGGACATACGAATCTGAGTTCTTCCGTTCTTTCAGAAGATTCTGTCGGACAGCTTTTTTTACTTGATGCTGATTTTAAAATTGTCTTCCCTGAAACAGGAAGTGACAATACATCCTTGATTCAATGGGGAAAGGAAATAGATAACAGCCAGTTTGCATCATCTTTCAATCAGGCTGAATATTATGAATTCTCTCAGAAGAACTACACCCATGCTGCCAAATTATATAAAGAGTGTACTGTATCAGCACCCTCAAACCAGTACCGGGCAGTTGCTTATGAAGGTTTGGGACGCTGTCTTTTAGCATCTGAAAAATATGATGAAGCTGAAAAAGTTTATAATGTACTTTCCGGGGACTATGGACAATTTCTGAATAAAGCAAGTCACCCATATGGGATAGATGCTATATTCCAATTATATGAAATAGCCAGAAAAAAGAAGCAGGAAGAAAAATCCCTTACGGTACTGCTCAACCTTTACAAACAAGTACGAGAAGGTGTCTGGATCATTAACCAGCCTTCTTATGATTTCTATATTACAGAAATTGAATCAATTCTAAGCAATAAACTTACAGAAGAAAAATTTCCTGAAATTCGAAGATCTTATGCGGTTATACAAAAGCAACAATCTTCCTACGGACAAACACTGCTTTTTGCAGATTTTCTTGAGAGAAATGCTATCCCGCAAATAAAGGAAAAATCGTCTCTGTTAAGGACAGAAAACAGGACGGCGCAAGATCGATTTCCCGGAACTTTTAAAGATGACAACTTTCTGATTTCTTATGACATTCTGCCGGATTTTCAACCAGGGCAGACATTTTATAATGGCTTTTGCTGGGATCTCAATCTTTTAAAAAACATGATTATCACAAAAATCCTTGAAGATCTGTCAAAAGATTCCGGTCTGGATTTCAAAATTATTGATGATAAAGATCATAATATATCATCCGGCAACGATGAATTAACATCAGGGGAATCAATGACTTTAGCTTTCCGTATATTTCCACTGCCATGGAAGCTTCTTGTTTCTCACCCTGAAATAAAAGC
>DCVC01000004.1 GCA_002328625.1 Bacteroidales bacterium UBA2198 | reverse complement strand
GAGTGTGGTATTTAGTATATCAGAAGAGAAGATTATATTGTATCATGCTGATAAACACATGTCATCTTTTACAATTACCGGTTTCAAGGCATGATTTGTTTCAGGCTCTTTTTTTGCTTTTTCAAGTTTTTTCATTCCGAAAATGATCCTTAAAAGATTAAAGGGCCTTATTAAAAACCAGTATATAATAATTGTCAGGGTAAATGATGCAAGCAGCACGGTCGCGACTTTCCAGAAAACTGCTATATTGAGGTGAATAATAAAATATCCGGTTACGACTATTACAGGCTGATGGAGTAAGTAGAAAGGGTAGATTGCCTCGTTGGCCAGTTTCCTCATAGTTGAATTCTTATTAAAATATTGTTTGGCGAAACCTATGGCCGTTATTGCACTGGACCAGGCCAGGAAAACAGAAGAAACATCTTGTATGATTTCTCCGGAATCCTCAGATATAGCCAAATTGGGTACCTTAAACAATACGACGGTTACCACAATGACTTCAGCAAGGTACCATAATCTGTATTTGCGTATAGCTTCTGTAATTTTCCTGACAGGCAGCAAAATAAAACCTGTAAGAAAGAAGATGATATAATAAGTAAAAGATGCCCAGTCATTTACAAGATCATTGGTTTCGGTCTCGAAAAACTGCTGAAGAACGATCTGCGAAAGGAGTAGTGGAAGAACGAAAATATTCAAGGCTAAAGGTTTTGTAACTATATTTTCTATACGGATTGTAAAAACTTGAAATCTTTTGCTTCTCAGGAAATTCAGGAAAGGAGAGATGATCAGGGAGACAACAAACAGATACGCTATGAACCAAAGATGGTGCCAGCTAAAATTCCCGTCAGGATAGATGCCTTCGAACATATGGGAATAGAATTCAGGCAGGGAACTGTACTGATCTATCCTTTCAATATATACCTGAACGGGTACGAGAGTAAATATTCCTATTACCAGGGGAATCGCCAGCCGTTTAAACCGTTCGGACACATATTGAACCGGTGTCCTTTTTCCAAGTGCAAAATATGTTCCCGCACCAGAAAGCATAAATAATAAAGGCATCCGCCAGTAATGGAGGAAAGTCATCGCCTGACGCAGCACACCGTTAAATTGCTGATCGTTCTTTATATGCCATGACCAGGTATTGAAGATCATCCCTATATGAAAAAGAAATACACTAAGTATTAGCAGGATTCTTAACCAGTCGATGTAATACTGACGCTCTGTTTTCTGATCAGTGAATGTTGTCATTTTTGCCGGTTTTTGATTTCTCTGGCAAACATAAAATGACATTACAGGACGAAACGAATCAGCCTATCGGAACGGTGTACGCCCCTATCGGAAAAGACAAAATGAAATTAATATTATTATTTCTATATATCAGACTGACAGACAGTTATTGATCGGATAATGATCTGCGGTACTCTGATGGTGTTTTGAGAGTATATTTTTTGAATGCACTGTTGAAGGATGATTTGGAATTATAACCGACCAGTTCGGCAAGCTCCTCAACTGTAAGTCTTGCATTTCTATCTTCTCGGATCAACTTCTTTGCATGGTCTACTCTGTAAAATGCCAGTAATTCGAAGAAGTTCTTATTGAGTTTCTCATTTATGACCTGTGAAACATGGTGTGAAGATTCATTTATTTGCTTTGCAAGACCTGATAAAGATGCCAGATTATTTGTGAAATAGCTTTTTACCTCCATTTCATTCCGGATTTTTGTCAGGATCATTTCTTTGTTATCTTCAGAGAGGGACGATTTCTGATATTTTAATATCGGGAAGGGGAAAAATGATCCGGGCTTATCAAAGAAATCAGAGCGGTTCAGCACCTGATAACTTGTAGCATAGATCATAAACGAAATGTAGGAAGCTATAAGGTATCCTCCGATATCACTTTTCATACCGAAGTATAGTTTAGTCGCAAGAAGAATAGCAATGATCATGAGGAAGTGGATGGTGGTGTTCCTCAGAATGATCAACAATTCATTGTCAGTATTAAAAAGTGATTGATTCAGTGACTTGAATTTCCTGAGTAAAACTATTATGCCAGCACCTATATAGGCAACAAGCTGAATCACTACGAGCTGATTGACATAATTCCTGATCCCTAACGGATCATCAGATATTCTGGTTGTGACCTCAAGATATCCCCAGTCAGGATGTTTTGTTTCAATATAGGAGTTATACTTCATCTCATCTGGCTGGATAAATGCGAAAACCATATAAAAAAGCCAGAATAGAAAAGGTATAAAATGTACCCAGTTTTTTCTTCTTTCATCCGGATTCAGACTGCTTCTGATATAGATGTAAAAAAGCGGACCAAAGGCGAAATTTAATGATTCGCTGAAGTTGGTTAACGACAATAATTTAACAATATAACCGGTGTTGTTCAGCCATTCTTCAAAAATAGCAAGGGATAATGAAAGCAATAACAATCCCTGATAGAGATTTGCTTTCCTTTTATTCTGTACATTTTTTATAAAAAACCATGATAGAAGAAGTCCCTGAAATACACCCAGGAAAATAAATACATCAAAGATACCTACATGAATATCAGTTCTCATTGCTTAAGACTATCCGCTATTCGTTGCGTTAACAGGTTTACTATATTCAAAATTAAACATAAGATATCAATTACCAAACAATTTCACTTGGTGACTTGCTTTCTTTGCAAAACTGAATTAATTGCAAAAGCATGTTTTAATGGAGTGCTTTTTAGTTAAATCATTTAATGCTGCCCTGACTCTTTAATTGAAAGCTAACCCGGGGATTCAAATTTTCATAAATTTGAATTGAAAAACATTGTGAGACGAATGCTTCCAAAATTTTTTCTCACATCTAATATTAAAGTAATATGGCCAATTTTGACCTGACCAGAGAACAGCGTGCCGGGCTTCTCGAAGCAATTATCCCGGAACTTGAAGACTACTATAACAATACAGCAAAACTAAGGGTAACACCTCCGCTTAATGTAGAGGAGATAAGACAGGCTGTTAGAAAAGTGGATTTTAATCATCCGGAAGATGCTAAAGAAGCTGTTAATAAAATAACGGAAGCTTTAAGAAAATACATAGTACATACAGGGCATCCAATGTATTATGGATTATTCAACCCGCGTCCGAATTTTCCTTCAATCATTGCAGACCTTATTACTGCAGTATTTAATCCTCAGCTTGCAGCATGGAGCCATTCACCTTATGCATCAGAAGTTGAAGATTATCTTATAAATGAGTTAGGGCAAAAACTCGGCTTCCCGGAGGATTCTATTGATGGCGTCTTTGCAACAGGCGGGGCTGAAGCCAATATCACAGCTGTACTCTGTGCCCTGAATACTGCTTTCCCCGGATATGCCAGCGAGGGACTCTTTTCGGTAAAAACAAGACCAGTTATTTACTGCTCCTCAGAAGCCCACCATTCTGTTGTGAGAGCTGCAAAAACATCAGGACTCGGTATAGATTCAGTAAGAATGATAGCCGTAAATAAGAAAATGGAGATACGCACAGATATCCTTAAAGAATCTATTGCCACTGACCTTTATGAAGGATACCAGCCATTCATGATAATGGGAACAGCAGGGACAACCGGCACAGGATCAATTGATGACCTTCATTCTCTTGCTTCAATAGCTGAGCATTTTGGATTGTGGTACCATATTGATTCAGCCTGGGGAGGGGCTGCTGTTATGAACGAGAATACAAAACCATGGATCAGCGGAATTGAAAAGGCTGATTCAGTAACTTTCGACGTGCATAAATGGTTATCAGTACCCATGAGTGCAAGTATGTTCATAACCAGGCACAGGAACGTACTTGGTAAAACCTTCAGTATAACCACGGGATATATGCCAAAAGATGCTGATAATCTTGATATTACAGATTCTTACACACATTCTATTCAATGGTCAAGAAGGTTTATTGGGCTTAAGCTCTATCTGTCGATGATGGTATTCGGATGGGAAGGTTATTCTCAGGTTATTCATCACCAGGTTGAAATGGGAAACCTGCTCCGCGAAGTATTGCAGGAAAATGGATGGCTGATCATGAACTATACACCTTTGCCTCTGGTCTGTTTTACAGACCAGAGGTACATATCCGACCCTGAGTTCACAAAAAGTATCTGTAATAAAATAGTTGGGGCAGGAGATGCATGGATATCTCTTTACCCGATCAATGGTATCAGTACGATACGAGCCTGTGTGACCAATTACAATACCACACCCGCTGATATTCGTGCATTGGTTGATGCGGTAAGCAAAGTCAGATCTGATCTATAGAAACTACTAAAAATACCTCATTCAGTCGCGTTGGAGCATCTGCCTGACTTTAGCTGAGATCTCTTTCCCGTCAGCTTTTCCGGTAAGTTCCTTCATGGCTACACCCATCACCCTGCCCAGATCAGCCGGGGATTTAGCTCCCAAACGGTCAATTATATTCTTTATGATTTGACTGAGTTCTTCATCACTCATTTTTGATGGCAGATACTTTTCCAGTACAACCGCTTCGGCCACCTCTTTTTCATAAAGGTCAGGCCTGTTCTGTTCCTTATATATTGCGGCCGATTCCCTTCTCTGCTTAACGAGTTTCCGGATTATATTCAGTTCTTCTTCATGACTGAGCACGGCATCGGTTCCTTTCCCGCTGCGGGCAATTATAAAGGCAGTTTTTGCAGCCCTTATTGCTTCAAGGGCAACTTTATCCTTAGCTTTCATTGCATATATAAGATCGCCGGCAATTTTCTCGGTTAGTGACATATTGATAGTTTCTTATTCAACATTCAGACAAGATTTTCAAACTCTATTCCTATTTTCTTCAAAGCATAACCTGCCTCTTTGATATAGTCGCCGTAAACAGTGATCCAGTGGAAACCGGGCATTTTTTCAGCTACCTTTCTGCTGTCGCAACCGAAGGTCACGTCAATCTGGGAGCGGCAAATATCCATGAATGGATTATCAGCTATCTTTCCCAGCAAACCAATATTCCTGTTAAATGCAAAATCAGGCATAATATTGGTAACGGTCTGCCCGATAAGCATTTCAACTTTTGGGGCAGCACCGTAATCTGACTCAAAGTGAGTCATTACACGAGCAGGTTCAAGTTTTTTCCCGTCCATCCTTCGTGGTGCTGTGCAATGCGCCAGGGTGATCATTTTATCGTGTGGATAGGTCGGATCATTTAAAAATGAGGGTTTGCCTGAAATATTTGCCATCAGAATACCTGAGGGAACCACCACAAAATCAGATTCACAGAAGGCCAGGTAACCGTTATCATTAAGCAAACCAAGCGTCAGGCAGGCAGATGTTTCAGCCAGAGGCATAATTGTTCCCATGCATTCATTAATGGTGAGAGCACGGCAGTTAAATCGCTCCATCATTTGCCTGAATATTTCTTCTAGAACAAAACAGTTCTCAACAAATTGCCGTTTTGTTTCCAGTATTATCCCGGCATCCTGAAGGTATTTATCGGTATTGTTTTTTGCGCGGGCAGTTAATGATTTGTCCTTTCGTGCATCAATAATCAGCCTGCCCAGGTCTTCATAAGAAACGGTCTGAATATCAAGCCTGAATTTCTCCTGCACCAGTTTTGGAACAACACCTTCAGGTTGCGCCCATGCCCCCGGGCCACCAATTGCCAGTATCCTTGAGTCAAGTGTGTTTTTTAATCCGCATAATGCTCTTAACCGCCATAAGAGCTCATCCTGGCTGTCAATAACAACATCATCTTCATCTATTCCCTTTACCGCCAGCTTATCAGTATGTTGTCGCAGATAACGCGGACTTATTATTTCGTACCATAGATAAACGGGGCCTGATTTATGACGGCAGAAAAAAATTACATTTTTCCCCATTTTATTGAGGGTATCAAAGATATTCATCCCTCCGCCGGCTGCATAGACTAAAAACAGGTCGGCAGAATCAAGGTCTTGTATTTTGTTTAGATCCTGATTCCTGCGAACGCCGGAGACAGGAAGAAAATTAACAGGGAAATCTGCCTTTGCACCAAGCAGCTTAAGCTCATCCTGAATCTTTTTTATTTCTTCGGATGCATCCTTTTCCGTCTGAATACCTCCCCAGTTTCTCCAGCTGGTCTTTTCCCTGCGTTCCGGCACTTCGTAGGTAAGAACAGGTTTTACTGTAAGAGGCTGACGCTGATTTGCAGACTTCCCTACGGTTTGTTCCGAAATAATCGCAGACCATGAGAGCCCTGACAATGCAACCGTTCCCAGGGCACCTGTTCCGGTAACCTGAACAAACTTCCGCCTCGTCATTTCATTTGAGCCCTTTACATTATTTCCGCAACAACAACTTGTACCATGGTCATTGTTTCTTATTGAAAAATCATTGTGTATATTTCCCATATTAATCAGACTTTAAATTTCAAGAAATTTATTATTTATTTGTTTCTTTTCCAACCTGTCGGCGAATTTTTGCATAATTGATCAACCTGAAAGCGATTTTATTATATGGAAAACTATGGTTTTTTGTCAGGAAGTGTACTTAGCGTTAATATGAAATTTTAACAAAAAAATAAGACTTTCTGGTAAATATCCTGGAAAAAGTTTTTTTAAAAAGCATGAGCAGATTTATGGAACTGTCCCCGGTCCCCTCTCTCCCGGACAGAATATTTTATTGGTCTGGTCCCAGATTATCGGTTTTTCACAGCAACAATACTTTGTTTAGTTCTGTCCTGTGTGATATTCATGAGGAGAGAAATCAGATCGAGATAGATATCTGTAAAGGTTATTAATATTTATGAGAAACAGGATCCATTCAAACGAATGGAAATCAATCAGAATTAAACAGTACTTTCCTGTTTGCAATTGATTTACCATCATTAATTCTGATTAAATATATCCCACTGCTTTTTACTACATTTGGTATTATCAAAATACGATCAGCCCCTCTGATTGTATCTTTGAATAAAACATCCCCGGATAAATTAATTATTTCTAATGTTATTTTTGTAATTCCTTCTCTGTGCAATCTTACAAAGAACTTAGAACCATTTACGGGATTTGGATAGATAAGAACAGAACCATTATTTTCAAGTGATTTAGAAATATCAGTAATGATATCTATTGGATCACTTGCAAAAGAGAGATTCCCTGCCGCATCTTTTGCTACAACTTTTATAGCATATTGAGTGGAAGGTGATAAGCCTAAAAGTCTTATTGTAGTTTCTATCGAGGTATCAATTAATATGTCGTCTTTGTAAATATCATAGCCAGCTACAGCTACATTGTCTGAAGAAGCTGTCCATGATAAAGTGAAGCCTGAATCTGTTATATAAAAAGCATTCAATCCGGTTGGTGCTGTCGGAGGGTGCAGATCCGCAGTGGTTACAATTAATTTAGCACTGGGAGGAGAAGCATTGTTTGCAGCATCCTTTGCCTTTACAGTAATAGCATATTCCGTAAATACCTTCAGTCCGGTTAAAACAGCACTGGTTGCAGTAAAGCTTGAGAAAAAGGTTCCGTCGATAAATATTTCATAATTTGTAACACCAATATTATCTGATGAACCGGTCCAGGTCAGGATAAAGCTTGTTTCCGTAATATTGTTTGCTGCCAGACCAGTCGGTACAGAAGGTGCAGTCGTGTCGGGAGTGTTGATATTTAAAACTGAGCTTGCACCCGAGGTATTTCCTGCATCATCTTTCGCTCTTACGGTCATGGCATAGGTTTTTGATGCAATCAGACCTGTTATGTTTGTTGAAGTACCGGCCACAGTTCTGAGCAAAACGCCATTCTGATATACCTCATAACCGGTTACTCCGACATTATCAGTTGATGCATTCCATGCTAAGGTAAAGCTTGTTTCAGTTATGTTGCTGGCGGCCAGACCGGTCGGTATTGTAGGAGCATGCGTATCAGCAGTAGTGACGTAAAAAACTGAACTGGCAGCTGAAGTATTACCAGCTGCATCATAAGCTTTCAGAGTTATTTCATAAGTGGTTGCAACATTCAGCTCTGATATGTTTGTCGAAGTTCCAGTCACATTCCTGAGAAAAACTCCATCCAGGAATACCTCATATCCTGTTACACCTACGTTATCAGAAGATGCGTTCCATGATAATGTAAAACTTGTTTCAGTAATACTGCCTGCATGAAAGCCGGTTGGTACAGAAGGGGCATGTGTGTCAGGAGTGGTGACATTTAAAACTGAGCTTGCACCCGAGGTATTTTCTGCATCATCTTTTGCTCTTACGGTCATGGCATAGGTTGTTGATGGGCTCAGTCCTGTTATGTTTGTTGAAGTACCTGGTACAGTTCTGAGCCAAACGCCATTTCGGTATACCTCATAACCGGTTACTCCGACATTATCAGAAGAAGCATTCCATGATAAAGTAAAACTTGTTTCTGTTATGTTGCTGGCGGCCAGTCCGGTCGGTATAGTAGGAGCATGCGTATCAGCAGTTGTTACATAAAAAACTGAACTGGCAGCCGAAGTATTACCAGCTGCATCATAAGCTTTCACGGTCATTTCATATGTGGTTGCAACATCCAGCCCTGATATGTTTGTCGAAGTTCCTGTCACATTCCTGAGAAAAACTCCATCCAGGAATACCTCATATCCTGTTACACCTACGTTATCAGAAGATGCGTTCCATGATAATCTGAAACTTGTTTCTGTAACATTGCTTGCATGAAAGCCGGTTGGTACAGAAGGGGCATGTGTGTCAGGAGTGGTGACATTTAAAACTGAGCTTGCACCCGAGGTGTTTTCTGCATCATCTTTTGCTCTTACGGTCATGGCATAGGTTGTTGATGCACTCAGACCTGTTATGTTTGTTGAAGTACCTGTCACAGTTCTGAGCAAAGCGCCATTACTGTATACCTCATATCCTGTTACTCCGACATTATCAG
>DCVC01000362.1:10452-16801 GCA_002328625.1 Bacteroidales bacterium UBA2198 | reverse complement strand
CTGGACAGCTTTTATGATCTGCGGACAGGGTTTCTTTTCGGGATAAGTTCAAGCGGTGTGAAATATGATATGATGTTCACCAATGACGGACAGAATCAGGATTCATCCTGGGATCCAAACTGGTGGGCAAGAACCTCAATCAATAACGAGGGATGGGTTGCTGAAATGAAAATACCTTTCAGTCAGGTCAGATTTGAAAAAAATTCAGGTGGCATCTGGGGTCTTGAGGTAGTAAGAACATTATATCGAAAGAATGAAACAAGCCTCTGGCAACACATACCGAAAGATGCACCGGGGCTAATACACCTGTTTGGTGAACTAACCGGGCTTGAACAGATAAAACCACGGAAAATTTTTGATGTTACACCCTATGGAGTGGGGAAAGCTGAGACTTTTAAGGCTGAACCGGGAAATCCATTCCTTGAAAAAGGGAGAATATATGGATTAAAAGGTGGAATAGATGCAAAAATAGGAGTGACAAATAATATGACAATGGACCTGTCAATAAATCCCGATTTCGGTCAGGTTGAAGCAGACCCTTCTGAAGTTAATCTGACTGCTTATGAAACATTTTTCAGGGAAAAAAGGCCATTCTTCATAGAAGGCAATAACATTACGAATTTTGGACTTGGTATAGGAGACGGTCAGGTTGGCAATGATAATCTTTTTTATTCCAGACGAATAGGAAGAAGGCCGCAGGGATATCCCGGGCTCGAGAATGGATGGTATGCGGATGTGCCGAGGTTTACCACCATTCTTGGAGCGGCCAAGCTTACCGGGAAAACACAAAGTGGTCTCTCAATTGGTTTTGTTGAAGCAGTTACAGCTGAGGAAAAAGCCGAAATTGATAAAGAAGGAGAAAGGTCATTTGAAACAGTTGAACCGTTGACAAATTATTTCGTTGGAAGAGTACAGAAGGATTTCAATGAAGGAAAGACGATAATCGGAGGAATTGTAACAAGCACCAACAGGGCACTTGAAGGCAACCTGGGTGATTTTATGCACAAATCTGCCTACTCGGGAGGAATTGATTTCACTCAGTATTTTAAGGACAAAAGCTGGATGTTCAATCTTAACACTGCCTTCAGCCAGGTTAATGGATCAAAGCAGGCGCTTCAGTACACACAGATGTCATCAGCAAGATATTATCAACGCCCCGATAATGATTATACAGAATATGATCCTGACCGCACTTCACTTTTCGGATCAGGCGGGAGAATGCAGATCATGAAGCTTAACGGCCATCTTAATATTATGGGTGCCGTTATCTGGAAAACTCCGGGATTTGAAACCAACGATCTGGGCTATATGCGTGAAGCCGACCAGGTACTCAGTGTACTGTGGGCCGGCTATAGTCAGTGGGAACCAAAATGGATCTACAGAAGATACAATATCAACAGTGATTTTTATTTGGTCCATAATTTTGGCGGTGAACTTGTGGGTAAGGGATTTGAATGGAACGCCAGTATGGGGCTTAAAAACTACTGGAACGTCTGGACAGGAGGGAATCTAAATGGATCATCACTGTCGACCGGAATGTTGCGCGGCGGTCCGATGATGAAATTGCCTGGAAGTATTAACTCCCGGATAGGTTTCTCAACCGATAACCGTAAAAAACTGGTACTTGAGGTTTATGCAAACGGATCGAAAGGGTTTGAAAACAACTCAAGTAACTTTAATATCGGACCCGAAATAACATATAAACCTACCAATTATCTTTCCCTGACCCTTAACCCCGGATATAATAAATCATTCACGGAACTTCAGTATGTAACCAAAACCAATTACGATGCAGATGACAGGTACATCTTTGCAAGAATCGACAGAAATACAATAAATGCATCATTCAGGGTAAATCTGAATCTCAGTCCCGATCTTACTCTTCAATACTGGGGTCAACCATTCATAGCCTCTGGCAGGTACTATGACCATAAATATATTTTGAACCCTATGGCTGATAATTACAGGGATAGGTTCCACACCTTCTCGACAGAGCAATTAGTTACGCAAAATGGCCTCTATGAAATTGATGAGAATATGGATGGAACTGTTGATTACACATTCGGTAAAAGGGACTTCAATGTTCAGGAATTTCTTTCCAACCTGGTTATCAGATGGGAGTATTCGCCGGGCTCAACCATATATCTGGTCTGGAGCCAGACAAGAAGCGGATATAACGATACAGGTAAAATGGACTATTTTAATAATCTTGGGGACCTGTTTGACAGGGACTTATTCCGTCAGAACAATGACTATGAATTAAAAAACATCTTTCTTATCAAGTTCAGCTACCGGTTCGGACTGAAGTAATGTATTATTTATGATGTATAACAGGCGATGTGAAATATATCGCCTTTTTTTATTTCTTTGAAGACAAATATTCTTTTATAAAATCCATAACCTATATGAGAACCTTGTTTTCCTTGTTGATAGTCTCACTGACACTGAACCTTTCTGCCCAGGATAAACCAGCCTGCAGAATATTTACCGGCGAAGGTAAAAAATCTGATTATGGAGATATGCTGAAAGCAGCATTAAAAGCTGATGTTGTCTTTTTTGGCGAGCTGCACGATAATCCCATTGCCCACTGGCTTGAGCTTGAAATCACCCGGGATCTGCATTCTGAAAAAGGCAAGAATCTTGTTCTTGCAGCGGAGATGTTTGAAACTGACAATCAGTTACTTATTGATGAGTATTTAGGAGGGATAATAAAAGAATCCTCATTTGAAAGTGAGGTAAGATTATGGACCAATTATAAAACGGATTACAAGCCTCTGCTCAATTTTGCAAAAGAGAATGGTTTAGTATTTGTTGCGTCGAATATACCACGAAGGTATGCATCTATTGTTGCAACAGGAGGATTTGAAGCTCTCGAATTACTATCACCTGATGCTCTTACATATATGGCACCACTTCCCATTGAATATGATCCCGAGTTACCCTGCTATAAGGACATGCTGTCGATGAACAGCTCCATTGGTGGCCCTATGGCGCATAAGGTGAGTGAAAATCTGCCTAAAGCTCAGGCAATAAAAGATGCCACTATGGCAAATTCTATTGCCAGATACCGGGAATTTTCAAAATCAGTGATACATTATAACGGCAGCTACCATTCCGACAGGTATCTGGGAATTATCTGGTATCTTAACAAATACAATCCCGGGTTGAAAATAACTACCATTACAACAGTTCTGCAGGATGAAATAAAAAGGATGGATGAGAAAAGCAGGGGCCTTGCTGATTTTGTGATTGTTGTTCCATCAACAATGACAAGAACCTACAGAAGCACGGGGCAATGATTGCAGAGACGTTGCATGCAACGTCTCTGCAATACAGGGATATAATTATTCCTTTTCTGTCAGTTTCTGTATCTCACCATAAAGAGCTTTAAAACAATTTGCAGGATTATTTTTATTCTCCTCGGTTCTTCTTCCGTAAAAGCTGTCAAGAAACTCTCCTGTGCCTGACCAGACAGTCTGTACCATACCCATGAAACGTTTTTTCATTTCCGGGGTTGAATGCTTCCGGAATTTCACCATATCCTGTGCCTGAAGGATTGCATTTTCAGGTACCCGCCACGGGCATGTGACAACATTCAGTCCCTTCATGGCAAAATAGACAGGAGTCTGATCAGGCCGCTCATAATGCCAGTCGCAGATCATAACATCCTTGGGGATCATATCAACTGCACGCCAGGTGCTGTTAAAACTCCCCTCCCATTCGCCAATACCGGTTGTTTTTCCATCAATAAGACGGTCACCCCAGATCCATAGCTTTCTTCCTTTAAGTGCAAGGTGATCTCGTATAGTTCTTACTTCCCCTGCAAAAAGTTCAGCCTTATCCCTCCCGGAACAACGCGGACACTGTTTCTCCCCGATATAAAACACTTCATCCATTCCTGCATGAAATGCATCCGCATCGAAAGCATCACAAATCTCATCAACAATGGCAAATACAACCCTGTGCACATCCGGGTGAAGCGGACAATAACTTTTACAATAGAGCCCGTCAGCATTGGGCCAGACATATTTTTCAGGCATTTTTACAAGAGGAGTCTCATCAAATTCAGGATAATGCTTTAAAAGGTTACCAATCCTGTTTGCCCATGATTGGTGTCCGAGAAGATTGACCTGCGGAATAATCCTTATATTATTCTTTTTACAGACTTTTGCAAGCCTGCTGACATCTCTTTTCGAGAGTGCTATGGAATCCCTCAGCTCAGGATGGCTTTCATACATATAATTATAATCCACTCTCAGGATCAATGTATTTACCTTTCTTGGAGCAAGGTCTTTATCAATAAAGCTTATGAACTCTTCAAGATCGTTGGGTTGGGGTGCAGCTATGCAAAAACCACGGACAGGCATTATGCTGTCAAGGTTATTTGAAAGGGGGATCTGTGCGACAGATGTAGTTATCAAACAGATTGATGAAAAGAGGACACAAAGATATTTTCCCATGAGTATAAATATTAATTTTTAGGATTTCTTTATCACACCTGTTCCGGGCCTGTCAGGTAAAATCACCCTGCCGTCAATGATTTTAAGTCCTTCAAACGGATCATTGCTGATAAGAAGATTACCATCCAGGTCACACCAATCAGCAAGGGGAGAAAGCTGGGCAGCCGCTGTCACTGCACATGAGGTCTCTGTCATGCAGCCTATCATGACTTTCATCCCGAGGGCTTTTGCAACATGAATCATTTTTATTGCTCCGTTCAGGCCACCGCATTTCATAAGCTTGATATTAACTCCTGAATAAACATCTTTATATTTTAACAGGTCCTTAACATCCTGTATTGCCTCGTCACCAATTATCGGCAAGGGACTTCTTTCCTTCAGCCAGGCTATATCTTCATACTTTTCTTTCGGCATGGGCTGTTCAAGAAAAACAAATCCCATTTCTTTTAAATACTTTGACATTTCCAGTGCGTAGTGACGATCTTCCCATCCCTGGTTCACATCTGCAAAAAGTGGTTTATCAGTGAGTGCCCGGACTATTTCCACCATCTCCCTGTCACTATCACGCCCAAGTTTTACTTTCAGAATCTTATAAGGTTCAGCTTCAGCTACCTTTTGCTTAATTATTTCAGGCACATCCAGCCCTATGGTAAAACTCGTCAGAGGTGTCTTTGCCGGATTAAGTCCGAATAACCTGAAACATGGTTCTCCTGCAAGCTTTCCGGCAAGGTCGTGAAGCGCAATATCCACTGATGCTTTTGCTGCATAATTTCCTGACATTATACCACCCATGTACTCAAGGATGTCTTCGATGAGAAAGGGGTCGGAAAATCTTGAAAGATCAATTGAAGAAAGAAATCTCGTTACGGTATCATGACTCTCACCGAGGTAAGGAGGCATTGAGGCCTCACCATACCCTGTAACACCACCATACTCAATCTCTGTCAGCATCACAGGAGTGGTTGTTCTTGAGCTTGTTGCCAAAGTGAATGCATGCTTAAGCTGAAGAGTATATGGCTTGTAACGGAGAATTAATTCCCCATGGGGCTTTTTCTTCTTTTTCCCGTCCGAAGAAATCTTAATGCCTGTCGAGAATGGCTTGCTTATTAATGTTCCTCCGACCAGATAACCGCTGTACTTAAGAAATTCTCTCTTGTTCATAATATTTTGTACTATTTGTACCAGTTGTGTTCAGAAAGCAGCTGGATACCTTTTCCCGGCTCGGCTCCGATAATTCTTCTGATACCCAGAAATGAATCCCTTCGATGACGGCTGAAATTCTGGCGTGTTGAATCAAGACTGTTGACCCTGACCATTCCTGAAGCATGTATGAAATCAGTGTTTCCCGTGTAGATGCCAACATGAGTTGCTCTTGGCCTGCCATCCCTTAGTGAACCGAAAAAAAGAAGATCTCCTCCTTTACAGGAATCCGGATATGATGATCTCCTCATCCTTATGCCGTGCCTGAACTGCAATGATGCATCCCTTGAAAGGATAATACCATTGAGATAATATATTGTTTTTACGAATCCACTGCAGTCAAACCCCTTAACTGATGTCCCTCCCCACAAGTAAGGAATTCCCATAAAAGACTCTGCAGTTGAAACCAGTATCTCGGGAGTCAGATGTTCCTCTGCAGTCAGATCATCCAGCATCATTCCTTCGCTTTTATTTATTAATCCCCGGCGCCCGTCAGGTAAACAGACTTCATAAAATTTATTATGATCGCCGGTAAATTCAACAATGCAACCGGCAACAATATCCGAAATTACTTCTACTGACACAGGATCAGCAATGATATCTCCTGTTTTCTTTAAATAGAATATTCTGGGAGCCGATTTCCAGGCTTTGAACTCGTTCAGGCTCATCGTTTCAATCACATCACCATC
>DCVC01000362.1:0-10326 GCA_002328625.1 Bacteroidales bacterium UBA2198 | reverse complement strand
CTTTACATCATAGATACTTTCCCGGATGTCTGGAGCCCGCTGAATGGCTATTGAGTCTATTTCGTGCTTAAAATATCCGGTTACCGGTCGTTGATTACAGGCTGCTGCAAAAGACAACAAAGTAATACATATAAGACAAATTCTCAGGAAAGGGTATTTATAAATTCTCATTTTGAATATTCTATTTTCATTTCATAATCCCACTTGTCAAAATAAAGATTCTCTTCATCCCATTCGACTTCTCCCCTCTGAAAGTCAAAGGGTTCGCTTCTCATGAATCTCTTTTCAGGATAAAGCCGGCCAGATATACCATCATTAACAATCAACCTGTACGAATCTATTCCCGATATGTAAAATTCCCTGGTTTTCTGATTATTGGAGTACTGCAGGCCATAGGATATATCAACAGGTACCCAGCCCGTACCCTCGAAATAAATCTCACACCAGTCATGAAGGTTTTTTGCACCCGGTGGCACTTTCCATCCGCTTTGCCATCGTACGGGTATCCCCTTGTAACGGAGCATCGACATCAGGAGGAATGTCTGCATACCGCAATCTCCTCTCCTGTTCTTTAAAACATATTCAGGAATATTCGGAATAATTGAATATTCCAAAGCACCTGTCCATGGAATATTCTCGCTGAACCAGAGGTAGATTCTTCTGGCTGTTTCAAATGGCCTTTCTTCATTACCTGTTATGCTGTCAGCCAGGTTCTTTATCCTTTCGGTGAAACAAATATGCGGAGGTTGTTCAGCAGTATACTTCCTGTAAAGTTCAGAGCTTTTATCATAAGGGATTATGATCATACGATCCGGGTTAAAATATTGTCCGGAGGAGCGGCAATAGAATGAAGCGCTGAAAACCAACGGTTCCCCTTTTTTTGCCGTTGCTTCCATGTATATTGTTCTGTGAACCGAGGAATCCGGAGCAATAATGTAGTTGCCATGTGATGAAGATAGTAATGTAACTTTTTGTTGTCGAGAATATCCTTCCTTCGGGAATGGAAGCCAGCATCTGACGGTTTTGTCCGGGGGAACCGCATCAGGATCGATCGTCAGGGTAAAGTATATGGTTAAATCGACAGGCATTACCGGGCCGTCCTGTTTTTCAGAGGCATTAATTATTAATTGTGTATGCGATTTCCGGTATTTAATTTCCGGATCGCCCGCTTCCAGTGAATCTCTCTGTGCTCTGTTATTATGGAAACTATTCAGCAGATTCAGGTTTGAAGCAGCCCTGTTGAAGTATCTCTTTTCACCGTCAATCATCCTGTATTCAAGCCAGTTTCGATTCTCCCATAACGACTTATCTTCGGAAGTAAAATCCCCCATCCTCCCCTTAATTTGCATAATGACCTTATCCTCAGCGACTGAGAAATCGATCTCAATTCTTTCAGCTATTTGTAATAATGAGTCAGCCTTATTTAAAAGCTGCTTTTCCTCGGTGCAGAGTTCCAATAAGGAGTCAGACCTAACTTTAAGCTGAGTAAAGTTACCTTCGCTGAAATATCTTAAAATCTGGTTATAACGCTTATCACATTCAATACTCTGTTTACATCCGGAAATTGTAAAAAGAGAAAATACAATAATAAATCCTGCAATTTTCATTGTAAAGGTTCAAAGCCGTTAAATTTAGGAATTTGGTCTTAATTCCGCCTGTTTATTCTTCAGACCAGGGTATTCCTGTTTTCATATATCTTGGTGATGGCATTTACTATATCATCCATGTCGGATCTGCTGCCCAGCAGCACACTTTGATAGAATGTAACAGCCTGATCACAAAGCAGGTCATTTCCCGGCAACTCGTTTTGTTCACGCCATAGTTTTAATCTCGATTCTGAAAAAATCCTTTTATATCCTTTGGAGGTCAATACCTCTTCGATAAGGCCATCTTTATTCTGTTTGCCATATCCGCTGCCGCATGGGATACCTTCAGCTGAAAGGGCACGAATGAAAATATTTTTCGGTATATTGTTAAACTCCTCCTTTATGTACCTGAATGGATAAAGATGATATACTGCCCTGGTAGCTCCATCAGCTGGCTTGTAAGGCACTATTCCAGGGATCTCTTTCAGTTTCCTGTCAAGGTAAAGGGCATTGGCAAGTCTGACATCATTATCTTTCTCTATTCGTTTCATCTGCGACATCAGGATGAGTGCCTGTGATTGCTGCATCCTGTAATTCATTCCATTATGAGGGTTGCCTGCGATCTTTGGCATGTTACCATAAGGTCTGCCGCAATTGTGATAAGCATGACAGCGATCCATTATGTCATCATCATTGCCCAGAATAGCCCCTCCTTCACCGGCCGGAAGGTGTTTTGAATTCTGGAAACTGAAGCAGCCCAGATCACCGAGAGTCCCTGCTCTTTTACCACGGTACTCGGCAAGCCATGCCTGGCAGGCATCTTCAATAACCTTCAGGTTATGACTTTTTGCGGTTCGGTTTACACTGTCCATGTCTACCGGTAATCCATAAATATGAACAGGAACTATTGCCACGGTCCTGTCAGTTATTCTCTCTTCAATTTTTTTAGGATCCAGCAGGAAAGTTTCAGGATCGCTGTCCACAAAAACAGGGAGGGCCTTGTGGGAAAAGATAACATTGTAAGTAGCGATAAAAGTATAAGGAGAGACGAGCACTTCGTCACCCGCATCAACACCAAGAACCTGCAGGGCGGTGATAAGCGCTGTAGTACCGCTTGCAGTTGCCAGGCATCTCTTTGCCCCCATCATTTCAGCATATCTTTTTTCAAATTCTGTAACGTGTTCTCCGTTACCCAGCCACCATCTTCCCGAACGGAACATGTCAAGAATACCCTCTTCAGCAGATTGATCCCAGTATGGCCATGTTGGCCATGAACCTGCATGTACTTTCTCTCCACCGTTGATCGCCAGCTTTTTCTGCTGGAGAGTGCCTGTTATTCCAAATGATCTAAATGGAAAACCAAGCATTGTTCCCACAACACCTGCAGATGTGGTTGCAATAGCCTGACGACGTGTTAGTTTTCGTGCTTTCATTACATTATTATTATAGTAAATTAGATATTCCGACTGCTCTCTTTTTTATTTTATGAAGTTAAATGTTTAATTTCAGATTTTGAAATATTTATTATAACAAGATAGTTAATATCTGACCTCAAAATCCTCGAAAATTAATTTATGAACAGAAGATATTTCATCTCCCGAAGTGCTATCTTGAGTTCAGTTTCTCTTATTACAGGAAAAATACCTTTTGTCGATTCCTTATCACCTTATGAAACAAAAAATACTAATAATAATATTTACGAACTGTTCAAAAGCCCGTCGTTTAATTATCACCCATTCGTACGGTGGTGGTGGAACGGAAACAAGGTTGAGGCTAAAGAACTTGTGAGGGAACTTCGTCTCTTAAAAGATGCCGGCATAGGCGGAGTTGAGATAAACCCTGTGGAATTCCCGTCACGTTTTGAGGGCGATGATCTTGGAAAACCATCAATTAAATGGCTGAGTGATGAATGGATAAATATGCTGAAGGTTACCTTTGACGAGGCAAAATCACTGGGTATGACCTGTGATCTTATAGTCGGCTCCGGCTGGCCTTTCGGAGCCGAATACCTGGAAGGAGAGGAACGCGCACAGATTGTGGTCATAGCTGTGAAAAAGCTGACAGGACCGATTGAATATGAAATCTCCCGATTCGAGATATTTAAAGAAGCCGATCCCGCGGTCAGTTCTCCTTTCCCGGGAAGAACAATGGAACTTCTTTCACTAAACCTTGTTCCTGATCCTCTCTCAGCAGTAAAAGATATTCTCTGTTTATCAGACTATATTGAAAATGAAACTATAAAAATCTCTGTTCCTAAAGGTAAATATGCATTGTATGCACTTGTAAAGATTAAGGGTTTCATGCAGGTGATAAACGGGGCACCCGGTGCCACAGGCCCTGTCCTGAACCATTACAACGAAAGAGCAATATGGGATTATCTTATCCGGATGTCCGATTTAATTAAAAGAAAGTTAGGACCTTTATCAAATCATATCCGTGCATTATTTACTGACAGCTTGGAGCTTGAGGGGTCCAACTGGTCTTCAGATCTGATGGATGAATTCAGAAAAAGGAGGGGATATGACCTTTTGCCATATCTTCCCTTTGTCCTTTTTAGAACAGGTGCCATGGGCAATGTGACCAATTTTGAATATGGGGTAAACTTTTCGGAGGAATTTGAAGCGAAGTTCAGGCGCATGAGATATGATTTCGAGATAACAAAAGCAGAGCTCCTTGAAGAACGTTTCATCAAAACATATGTGGAGTGGTGCAAAGGATTAGGTGTGAAATCACGGGCACAGGCTTACGGACGCAGTTTTTTCCCTCTTGAGAGCAGCTTTCATTATGATATCCCGGAATCGGAATCTTGGACAATGAACTGGCTCAAACACAGGATAGGAGAAGAGATGCCCGAGGAGGATTACCGCCGCGGAAGGGCTTACACTATGATAAATAAATATGTCTCATCAGCAGCTAATCTCACGGGCAAGCGTCTGGTGAGCTGCGAGGAGATGACCGATACCTATAAGGTATTCAACACAACACTGGAAGACCTCAAAGTCGGAGGAGACCAGAGTGCAATAACAGGGGCGACACATTCAATCTTTCATGGATTCAATTATTCACCACCTGAAGCACCATATCCCGGCTGGATAAGGTATGGTGCCTACTATAACGAAAACAACACCTGGTGGCCATATTTTCACCTTTATAATGAGTATAAAGCAAGGATTTCGGCTCTTCTCCAGAATGTAACAATGTACACTGACATTGGCATTCTGCCTCCGGTTGATGATATGTGGAGCAATATCGGAGCTCAGATGGAGCCTTTTCCTTCCATTACCCATGTCGGATATCTGACCCTGGTCTGGGAAGCGATAAATAAGAATGGTAGCGGCTGTGATTATTTGTCACAGAGAGTTATATCTCATGCTGAAATTAAAAAGGGATTCCTGATGTTTGGGCCAAAGAGATACCATACAATTTTTATGGTACAGGTTGACAGTCTGAAACCCGAAACAGCAAAAAAACTCTATGAATTTATTGCATCCGGGGGTAGAGTTTTCTGCATAGATACATTTCCATCCAGATCTTTAGGCTGGGAAGACCATGAGAATAAAGATCATGAAGTGATAACCTGGGTTGATAAAATGAAAGTATACCCCGACCGGTTCATCTTATTAAAAAAACCTGAGAAAGACTTTATAAGCTGGTACAAGAACATCCAGGAGCAGTACAGAATTGAACCTTATATAAAGATCGAAAATCCAGATCCTTTTGTTATGCAAAACCGTTACAAAGGTGACGATGGATCGGAGATTCTCTATTTAATCCATTCACATATTCATAACTCTCACAAGACAAAGATCTCTTTTTCAAAGGAGTTCATAAGGAACAAATATGGATGGATCTGGGATCCTGAGGATGGGAAAAGGTACAGGATAGCTCTTGGAAAGGATAACAGTATGACCCTGGATCTTGGGCCGGCTGAATCATTGCTTTTTGTCTTTGACAGTCTGAAGGAAGGCTTATTATGGAAGAAGAAACCTGGCGGGAATCCATCGGGTGTAACAATTGTAAATGGCTGGAATGCTGAGTTCAGACATAGCAGGCATGATTCTGTAAAAGAAGTACAATTGGATAAATTGAAGGACCTGAAGGAGATTCCTGATTTTGTACACTTTGCAGGAACAGTTATATACCGTAATACTCTTCAGCTAAAAGATACTAAATGTGCTTATCTTAACCTCGGGAAAGTGTATGGCATCTCGGAATTAAAGGTAAACGGAAAGGATTGCGGAGTAAAATGGTACGGAAGGAGAATTTTTGACATTGCCGGTTGTCTTATCCCCGGGAATAATAACATTGAAATAAAAGTGGTAACTTCCATGGGAAATTACATGAAGTCTTTAACTGATAATCCTGCTGCTCAGTATTGGACAAACGAGAAAAATAAAATCCAGCCTTTGCAGTCGATGGGACTGATCGGGCCTGTAACTATATGTTAAGGCTCAAAGGCATAGGGGCTTAACGGCATGAAAGCTCAAATAAAACTCCCCTCTCTGCCTGGAGGACCCGTTCCGCAGAGCAGAAGCCTGCCCCGCAGCAGCAGGGTGTTGTGGATGGGTTAAAAGACTAAAGGCAGAAGACTGAGGTCGGAAGAGCTTAGACTGATATCTGAATGATTTTAAACTTATAAAGCTTCAATATGAAACCATTAAAGAACCTCCTGATTTTAGTCTTTCTTCTCTCTTCAACAACAGCCCTATCAAAAGATTACAACGCGTCAATGTTCGGAGTCAAATCGAATGGCACCACTCTTAATACCAGTTCCATTCAAAAGGGCATCGACTTTATTCATGAAAACGGCGGAGGAAGGCTGGTATTTTATGTGGGAAGATATTTGACCGGGTCTATCTTTCTTAAGTCGAATGTGACAATTCAGCTCGAGGAGGGTGCTATCCTGGTTGGGTCACTCAATCCACTTGATTATGAGATGAGTAATAACTGGACCGCTCTTGTTTTTGCAATTGATCAGAATAATATAGGAATAACAGGAAAGGGAGTAATTGACGGACAGGGATTTCAGGTTGCAAATAACCTTGTCGACCTTATTCATAAAGGAGTTGTCAAGGATCCTTTGAGATATGACAGGCCGCGTGAAACGATCCGTCCTCAGAACATTTATTTCAAGGGTTGCAGGAATGTATTGATCGAGGGCATAACCTTAAAGGACCCGGGCAGCTGGAACCAGCAGTACGATCAGTGCAGGAATATTATTATTGACCGGATAACTGTTGACAGCAAATCATACTGGAACAACGATGGTGTTGATATAGTTGACTGCGACAGTGTAAGAGTGACCAATTCATATTTTGATGCAGCAGATGATGGCATCTGCCTCAAATCGCACAGTCCCGATTTTATCTGCCAAAATGTTTATATTTATAACAATACTGTAAGGACCAGCGCCAACGGCATAAAGTTTGGGACCGCATCATATGGCGGTTTCCGAAATATCAGAATAATCAACAACCTTGTCTTTGACACTTATCGTTCTGCAATAACCTTTGCCGCAGTCGACGGAGGATTTGTTGAAGACGTTGTTGTCGACAGCCTTCGGTCGATAAATACTGGTAATGTAATTTTCCTGCGGATCGGCGAGAGAAGGGAGGGCAAAAAGGGAATAATGAACAACATCAGTATATCAAATGTATATGCAGAAGTTCCCTCAACAAAACCTGATGCAGGTTATAACTACGAAGGGCCCGTCGAGGATATGCCCCGTAATGTCTCTCCGTCGTCCATTGTCGGATTGTCTGATGCAAAAATTGAGAATGTGACATTAAGAAATATTGAAATACACTATCCCGGTGGAGGAAATCCCGCCTTTGCCAAGGTTGGGCTTGATGAACTGGACATAGTCCCTGAGATGCCTGCAAGTTATCCGGAATTTTCTATGTTCAAAGAGCTGCCTGCCTGGGGATTCTATATACGACACGCTAACGGAATAAGCTTCGAGAATGTGACTCTGACCTGTGCAAAAAAGGATTACCGGACTGCAATTGTCCTTGATGATGTTAACGGGGCAAAATTCAGGAATCTAAAAGTGAATGAACAGGGCACCAGGAAATCTCCGGTCTATTCCCACAGATCATCAGATGTGATAATTACCGGCAAGTAATCAGCTTCACTTGTGATAAATAGTTATCTGACAGGGGTGATCCGTGCCACCCAGCCCCCTCCTGAAGCTAGTCTGAGATTCAAAACCTCCCCTGCCTGAAATTCCATTTCACCTACTTTATAATCTTCAGCCCGTGTGTTGGCGTTTATGCCGTCTTCTATTGCCTCAAGCCTGTATCTGCCCGGTTCCAGAAAGCTTGTTTCCAGGTCGATTGTTCGTTCAGTCCAGTCGGTAATGGCTCCTGCGTACCAGTCATAGCCAGATCTCCGTACCAGAACCGTGTATCTGGAAATTTTACCTTTCAATAACCTGGTATCGTCCCATTCAACAGGTATTTTTGACAGAAAATCGGTACATTTTTTTTCACGGTAGTAGTCGGAGGGCGAGTCGGGAAGCATAGTCATGGGGCTGTTCAAAATAACGAACAGTGCCATTGAATGTGCACGGGTTCCCTGTCCCATTGGATAATCGCCAATGGGACGAAAATTTCCTTTCGTCGAATTGCGCATTGTGGCTGGTATATAATCCATAGGCCCTGTAAACATCCGGATATATGGTAAAAGATTATGATGAACCGGATTATCATGATCTGTCCATCCATTGTATTCAAATTCGATAAGTGCCTCGCGCGTGAGTACATTCGGATATTTACGGCGCAAGCCGCAAGGTTTGTATGCACCGTGAAAATCCACTACCATTTTTCTGGCGGCAGCCTCGCGTGCAACCGCTTCATAAAATCGGACCATCGGCTGATCATCACGGTTCATAAAATCAACCTTAATTCCTTTTATCCCCCATTTTTCAAACAAGTCAAAAGCTTCATTCCATTGTTTCTGAAGTGTGTGCCAGATCACCCAGAGCATTACATCAACCTCTTTTTCCCTTGCATAAGATGTAACCTCGACCATGTCTAATCCCGGAACTGGTGTCAGCAAATCGTTCCGGGGGCTCCACCCATCATCAAAAAGAAAATACCGGAATCCGTGTTCAGCACAGAAATCAATAAAGTATTTAGCTGTTTCCGTGTTGATTCCTGCCTTGAAATCAACCCCGTAAATATTGTGTTTTGCCCACCAGTCGAACATCACCACACCGGGTTTAATCCACGAGATATCATTAATTGCACATGGTGAAGCAAGAAGGTAGACCATATTGTTCGAAATCAAATCCTTTTCATCATCTGCAACCGCAAAAATACGCCAGGGATAGGTTCTTGTACCTTCAGCCCTTGCAATATAACTGTATGTTTCAACTACCTGGTTCCTGTTATATTCACTGCCGGCGCTGGTCAGTGTTTTTGGCATGGAGGGGTTAACGGCAGTAAGTTTTGCCTGACCTGTCACTTTTAACCAAAGTCCGGGATAATTGTAAAGATCAGCTTCAGTTATCATGACAAATAATCCGCTTCGTTTCTCCACAAGCAAAGGCAAATTGCATAGCTTCCCGTTTTCGATCTCTGTAATTCTCTCATGCTCATAAGGTGTTTCGTATGCCGAATTAAAAGTCTTTGATGACTGAAACCTTACAGAATCGCTTGCCTCAAAATAGAGATCAAGGTTCTCCCTGATGATCGTCAGACTGTCTCTCGATGATGTAGATAACCGGTAAGCAAGTCCTTCGTTAAACAATCTGAAAGTAATAGAATGGTTGTTCCTGAATCTGATCTCCAGTTCATTATAAGAATTGGTCAGGTTTGCTGCCTTTTCACGGATCCCGGGTTTGACAACTTCGTTTACTGAATTGCGGATTGCTTTTTGTACTTTATATTCATCATTTCGGTTTTTGACAAAGGAAGTCTCAAGGGAAATGTTTCCCAGTTTAATGACGGTGCTGCGTCCTTTCAATAAGGCCACATAAATACTATTGTCGATTTCAATTCCGGCTGTCAGCTTCCCGTCCGGTGAACTTAGTCCGTATTTCTGGGCGTAAGTAAAAAAGCTGATAAAAAGAAGAATAATCAGCAGGGATATTTTTTTCATATACTGAGATATTAAAATTTTCAGACATAAAGTTAGCCATTTTTTTGTGTGGTTTCTGATATCACGCTTTATGATAACCTAGTATTCAATCCGGAATTCTTTGTAATTAACAGGAGGATAGGGATCAACGGTTACTGATTCAACATAACCTGAACCGGGACCCTCTTTGCACCAATCAATAAAAGCCTTTAATTGTTTCTCCGATCCTTCAGCTTCTATATAAACGCTCCCGTCGGGCATGTTTTTAACAAAGCCTGTAATACCCCGTTTGTCAGCTTCCCTGACAGTGCTCCATCTGAATCCCACTCCCTGAACGTATCCCCTGACATGAATCTTGTAAAGCAGTTTTTCAGCCATATTTTCCTGTTCATTTATGACCTGAATGCAGCACAATAAAATTACGAAAAATAAATTTGCCTTTTGCTTTTTGCGGGTGTAACTTGCATATAAATATTGTTGGTTACTTGTTACTTCTTGCCGACAGCCGGTTATTCCAGGTTAATCGACCGGATCCCCAACCAGCCACGAGCAACCGGACAATCTGAACAATAACTGCCAGAGGGTTTAGGGTCGTTTAATTATCTGAAAGCAAGGCAGCTAATTTTAATACCGGATCCTATGTTTAACCAATAATCAA
>DCVC01000241.1:14264-14530 GCA_002328625.1 Bacteroidales bacterium UBA2198 | reverse complement strand
GAAAAACCTGTACCTGATTTTAATTCCATGACTTTCCTGATATCAACTGATAATAAAATCTATCTGAATCTGGATAACGGCCCGGACACTCTGCTCAAATACAGGAACAAAGTACTTGCAGAGATGGGAAGACGTTACGAGATTGAATTTACAGAAAAAGAGCTCAGGGATTTTGAGAAATACCCTTCAGCCATCGGCATCTCTATTCAGAATATGAAAGAATTCCTGTCAACTGAAGATAATCAGGTAAGAAAAGAAATGCAAAC
>DCVC01000241.1:7898-14240 GCA_002328625.1 Bacteroidales bacterium UBA2198 | reverse complement strand
GTAAACAGGTTTAATCTGATTACAAGTCTTAAAGAAGCTAAAATAAACCTGGAAGAAATACAACAATGATATGGCAGAAATAATTCAAGAAGAAAAAGGTGGCGGGAAAAAGAAAGCGAAAAAAGTTGTTCCGCATATTGATATGACTCCAATGGTTGACCTGATGTGTCTCCTTATCACATTCTTTATGCTTACAACTGCTTTCAACAAACCCAAGATTATGGAGATCATCCTTCCGGAAAAGATTAAGGATCCTTCAAAACAGGAAGCTCCCAGGATTTCAGCCAGCCGTACTCTTAATATCCTGCTGGGCCCGGACGATAAAATATACTGGTATCCGGGTGCAGTAAAACCGGAGGATTATAGCAACCTTCCTCCTTTATTTGAAACAGATTTCAGTGCTGACGGGATACGCAGATTGCTTCTTGAAAGAAACAGGACACTTGCCAGAAGGATAGCTGATTATAACAATCAGTTTATTGCAGGCAAGCTGAATATATCTCAGGATTCATTAAGAGGAGCAATAAGTCAACTTAAAAAGGATGATGATACCGGTCCTATTGTTCTAATAAAAGCTTATCGTAAAGCCACGTACGGTAATTTTGTTGATATTCTTGATGAGATGAATATTTGTGGAATAGCCCGTTATACATTTATTGACATTGCCTGGTATGAAGAAAAAATGGTAGAAATGGCAGCTGGTATAGCTTCCACTGCTACCGCTTCATCCAATTAACCCGTAAACCTTTAAGAAATGGCAAAAGAAAAAATAAGAGTACCTGCCTTTGATGATATAGTATTTGAATCAAGGAATAAGGAGTACGGAGCATACAGACTGCGCAAGAAGTACAACCGGAATGTACTGATATCTATTGTAATTGGTATTATTATCATGAGTACTGCAATAATCACACCATATCTTAACGCAAAAGCATTGGAAAGTAAGAAGGAGCGTGAAGAAAGACAGGTTGAGATAAAGATGGAGAACCTGGATCAGCCCACCGAGGCGGTTGCTCCTCCTCCTCCTCCTCCTCCTCCCCCTCCGGAAGATGTGGTTCAGCAGGCCAGATATGTACCTCCGGTTGTTGTTGATTCTGTGAAACCCGAAGAGGCTGTGATGCAACTAATGACAGCTGATCAGGCACAGATTGAAGTCAGAAACATAGAAGTAGTTGAAGAGGTCCAGCAGGTTATGGTAGAGGTCCAGGAGGCTGAGCCGGAAGCAGAACCTTTCATTGTTGTGGAAGAGATGCCGATGTTTCCCGGAGGAGAAGCTGCACTGCTTCAATACATAGCTGATAATACCCAATATCCTGAAGTTGCAAAAGAAAACAATATTCAGGGAAGAGTGATCGTCAGGTTCTGTGTTACCTCCAGAGGTGGAGTAGATAAAGTATCAATCCTCAAAGGTGTTGATCCTGAACTTGATAAAGAAGCTATGAGAGTTGTACAAACACTTCCTGCATTTAAGCCTGGTAAACAGGGTGGAAAACCGGTACCTGTATGGTATATGGTGCCTATTACCTTTACACTTAAATAGACTCATTTCGACATATTGAAAGAGGGTGTCTCAAAAGGGCACCTTCTTTTTCATCAGTTAATCAAGTTCTTCCTTCAGAAGTGAAACGAAATCATAAATATCTTCCTCAGTGGTATCCCAGCTTGTCATTAAGCGGTATTCCGATATATTTTCGTTCCATGGATAAAAAAAGTACTTACCCGACACTCTCTCAGCTACATCCTTTGGAATAACAGCAAACACACCATTTGACTGAACAGGCTGCGAAATATTGATCTTCCCAATACTTTCAATCTCCTTAGCGAGTAACCTTGCCATGGCATTAGAATGCGATGCACATCTTTTCCACAGATCATTCCTGAAATAAGCAATATACTGGGCTGCGATGAATCTCATCTTTGAAGATAGCTGCATACCCTGTTTCCTGATATACTTGAAATCTTCTGAAAGCCCTGATTTAAGAAAGATAATAGCTTCACCATACATCATTCCGTTTTTTGTTCCTCCAAATGACAAAACATCAACTCCTGAATCTGTTGTAAATTCCCTGAAAGCAAGGTCAAGTGATACGGAAGCATTTGCGATCCTTGCTCCATCCATATGAAGAAACATTCCATTTTCATGAGCAAATTCTGCAAGCTTTACTATTTCTCCACGATTGTAAACAGTGCCCATTTCCGAAGCCTGTGTAATTGAAATTACCCGGGGTTGTGAATGATGCTCAAAGCCTACTCCATGCAAGTGCTTTTCAAGCATATCAACAGTTATTTTGCCGTCGGGAGTATCAACAGTAAGTACCTTGCATCCTGTGAACTTTTCAGGAGCGCCGCACTCATCCTGTTCTATATGAGCAGTAAAAGCTGTCATGATGGAATTCCATGAACGTGTGATGCTGCTTAATCCCAGAACATTGGCGGCAGTCCCATTAAAAACAAAGAATGTTTCAGCTTCATTCCCAAATATTCCTTTAAAAAGCTGTTTTGCCTGCTCTGTGTAATAATCAGATCCATAGGCTATTGCATGACCTTTATTAACTGATTCAATCTCTTTCAGAATTTCAGGATGAACTCCTGCATTGTTATCACTTGCAAAACCTCTTTCCGGCATAGTGAATGAATCAGGATTTGATAATATTAGTCATGAACTCCCTTGCAAGGGCTACCTGTTCATGAACATACTCTATACCACCTGGTGTATGATCCTCATTAAGGACCGGATGACAGAGTTCAAAGGTAAAATATCCGTTGTACCCTATCTCGTTCATCAAAGATAAATAATGTGCATAATCGGGTAATGGTTGTCCAAAACGAGTATCAATCATTTTTTGTCTGATTACCTTTTTCTCATCCCTGTAATACTCTCCACCATAATGAGAGTGCACCTGAAGTTTACCAACAGTACGAACAGCATCGGCAATATACTCCTTATCCTGTTTTTCAAAAATGGGCAGATCGAGACATATTTTAAGCCATGGTGAATTAACTTCTCTTACCAGGTCATAGGTATCTTTCCAGTGCCTTATCAGAGGAGCATGGTTCTGAAGAGCCATTACTACTCCATTTTCTTCACCCATTTTTGCTGCTTCTACAAGGCCTTCTTTTACAAAGTTCCATCTATCGAGGTGAGTAACATATGGATATTGCCTTGAAAAAGAATAGAAACCGTCGTGGTCATGTACAAAATCATAGGTACCTATGCCATTATGAATCGGCACCCCGGTCCATGCTGCAAACAGTCTGACAATCTTTGCTCCAAGTTCTTTTGCCATTTTTGCAGTTTCGCGAACCATCAGCAGCTGGCAATCTCTGTGTTCAGGTATCGGACTTGAGAAATCATTATTTGCAGCCATACATGGTATTTCGATGCCATATTTAGCCATCGAATTACGCATTTCATCCCTTTTTCGCTGATCAAGATCCATCGGATTTCCCATTGGTCGTTTGTTATCCAGTTCGATCCCGTCAAATCCGTATTCTTTCGCCTTTCGGCAAAATTCATCAAATGAAAGAGCAGGACCTTTATACCAAATGCCTCCGTAAGAGATGGAATATAGTCCGAGTTTTATTTTGCCAGCAGTTCCGGTTTTTTGTTCCGGCACTATCGGGCCGGGGTTAACAACACCCCCAAGTACTGCAGCACCAGCGGCTGCACCTGATGTTTCGATGAATTTTCTGCGATTCATTTTGATTGTTTTTAGAGGTTATTTTTCAAACACATTGAATAAGTAAGAGTCCCGCAAAATTCTCTCAATTGTCAGAGTGATCTTTGTGGTTTTCAGCAATCTGTTTACCGGATCTTTGATCCTTTAAGTGCAAAAAAGGTAATATATGCGTAATAAACAAACAGGCAGCAGATAGCAATGATAAGACCAATACCTTTCTGGATACCTCCCATTATAATAGGCAGAAGTGCGGCCCCTATAACAGAGGTGGCTATCACTCCTGAACCAACTTTGGAATGGCGGCCGAGATCTTCAAGGGCCAGGTTATAAATACAGGGCCACATAATCGAGTGCATCAATCCGGTTCCAAGGAACAACACCAGCCCAATCAGACTCATTCCCATTGCACCCAGAACAAGTGATAATAAAACCATTACAGCTCCGATGATAGCATTGAAACTTAAAATCCTGCTTGCAGAATATTTCCGCAGAACAAAAATTCCGGCAATACGACCAATCATAAGTCCTGCCCAGTAATAAGCCAGCAGTTTTGTCCGCATTTCACCATCAAAGTTAAATCCCAGTTTAGCAGAATAATCTGCAAAGAAACTCGGGATGCCTATTTCAACACCCATATAGAAGAATATTGCCAGCGAACCCAGCCACATATGAGGATATTTGTAAGCACTCGTCTTTATTTTTTTCACAACACCCTCTGCTGCTTCAGGTTCTTTAATTTCAGGCAACTTAAGGAAGAACATAACAGCAACTATTATCAGGGTAACAATTCCAATGCCGGCAAATGGTCCCTGGACAGTCCTTGGATCAGAAACTCCTTCAGTATTTGCTGATACAATTAGCATTGATACAAAGATTGGTGCAATCACTGTCGCAACAGAGTTAAGAGCATTTGTAAGAGTCAAACGGCTGGCAGCTGTCTCAGGGCTTCCAAGTGCGTTCACATAAGGATTGGCTGCAACCTGCAATAAAACCACGCCGATTGCAAACACTGAAACGGCACTCAGGAAACCATAGTATCCCAGGGCAACACCCGGAATGCACAGGAAGAATCCAAGACTTATCATGCCAAGTCCTGTAAGTACACCGTTCTTATATCCTATACGGTTCAGCACGTACCCTACAGGAATCGATAAAATATAAGCGCCATAAAAGAAAGTATTAGGCAGTTGTTTTTCGACCTCATTAAGTCTGAAGGCATCCTTCAGGTAATTGATCAGTGAGTTATTCATGGTGGTTATAAAGCCAAGCAGAAAGAAGAGTGAAGCCATCACAATCAGAGGGAGCAGGTAAGCAGAGTTTTTGTTTTGCATGTCTATTATTTTAAGTTATATGGTAATTTGAAAACCTGATAATGAAGTTATTTTAGAATCTGATAATTGGATAAACTCTGTCTGGTACTGAATTTATGGATACAGCAATGTTTGTATTCCTCTCCAGGATTAAGGATTGTCGAGGGGAAATGAGGTTTGTTGATTGCATCTGCGAAATGCTGTGTTTCCAGGCAAAATGCCCAGCGCCTTTTATACTTTTTACCACTTTTACCTTTTTCATCATCAATCCAGTTAGCTGTATATAGTTGCACTCCTGGCTGAGTGGTATAAATTTCCATCACTCGCCCCGACAGGGGATCAAACGCGACTGCAGCCAGCCCAAGAGTACCAGTAGGATGTGCTAACACCCAGTTGTGGTCATAACCCGCACCAAATTTCAATTGTTCATCATCCTGATCAATGGCTGCTCCTATTTTATGAGGTTCTGTGAAATCCATCGGTGTTCCTTTGACGGTTCGGATCTCTCCTGTTGGAACAGAAGTTTCATCAGTGGGAGTAAAAAAAGCGCCATTGATCATTAGTTCGTGGTCATAAATGCTGCCCGATCCTTCACCTGATAAATTGAAATAAGAATGGCTGGCAAGGTTTATGATGGTAGTTTTATCTGTAGTTGCGAGGTAATCTAGCCGGAGCTCGTTTTCATCAGTCAGGGTATATGTAACCGTAGTCCTGAGATTTCCGGGGTAACCTTCTTCCCCGTCAATCGACAGATATTCCATTTGGACACTCTTAGAGGAGGAATTCAGAACATTCCAAACCACTTTATTAAACCCTGTTAAACCGCCGTGAAGGTGATTAGGCCCATTATTGACAGCCAGGGAATAATTTTTACCAAGCAATCCAAATTTTCCCCTGGCTATTCTGTTGGCACAGCGCCCACATACCGCACCCATATAAGGGCTGTTCTCATTGATGTACTCAGCTATAGTATCATAACCCTGGACAATGTCAGTCAGATTACCATTACGATCAGGAACACATATACTGACAATTATAGCCCCATAGTTGGTAATCCGGGCAATAAGTCCGTTTCTGTTCTTCAAAATATAAAGTCCTACTGATTTCCCATTGTGAACCGTTCTGAATAATTCTTCACTGATTAAATTCATAATAGATTTTCTGAAAAGCTTTCAAAATGATTTTTAAAATAAGATGGTTTATAAGTTCACTTTCCCGGCTCCCTGGTGGCGGATAAACAATTTATGACATGAGCCTTTGCCATAAAAGTGTTCCAATTCTTTAATGTATTTATCCAGAAGATTATGGGGAACGAAAGCCTGAATGGTACCTGCAAATCCGCCGCCATGAAC
>DCVC01000241.1:7629-7876 GCA_002328625.1 Bacteroidales bacterium UBA2198 | reverse complement strand
CTATTACCATGCTCAGAAATGCTTTGAAGTCATTTCTTTCAAGTGCTTCCACCTGATTTACAACACGCTGATTGTCACCCTGGAAATGAATAGCCCGTAAAATAGCACGATCCCCTACTTTTTCCCGTATCCTTGGGGCAACCTCAAGTATTTGTTCCAGGTTTACCTGACGCAGCACTTTGGCACCCAGTTCCGAAGCCACAGCTTTCATATCAGAAGGTAATGACGCATATTCATCATTCAGGTC
>DCVC01000241.1:0-7567 GCA_002328625.1 Bacteroidales bacterium UBA2198 | reverse complement strand
GGTTTACCAAAATAGTTATTTTCGGAGTACTGGCCTATGATGGCATTCTGAATTGGATCTATCCTCCCGTTGTTAAAAAGCTGATTAATTATTGCACCAATAAGCACTTCGAACGAAGCTGAGGAGCTTAAACCTGAACCCTTAGGCACTTCACCGTCGATACAAGCATTAAAACCGCCAATATTGAATCCCAGCTCATTGAGACGTGAGCATATTCCCCTTACCAGAGCTGCAGAGGTAAACTGTTCATTTTTATCAGGTTTAAGAGAACTTAAATCGACCTCGAATTTTGGATAACCTTCAGATAAAATGTGTATTGTATTTGAATTGTTCCTGGCTGCCACACATACATTATCAAGATTAACAGCACCGGCAAGCACCCGGCCATAATTGTGGTCAGTATGATTTCCGCCAATTTCCGTACGACCGGGAGAAGTGAAAAACTCAGGATCTTCACTACCGAATGTACTTTTGAACTGTTCCAGTAAACTGACATACCTCCTTGCATGCCTGCTCAATTCAGCTGTGTCATCACCGTATAATTCACGAAATACTTTATTATCACCATTATTTATCTTAATAATCAGGTTTTCAGTAGTTGCCATGGATATTTGTATTTGAAAAAAACGAATGAATGTAAATATAATAATTGTCGGGGAAATATAAATAAGGCCGTCTCAAAACAATATATGAGACGGCCGTCAATTAATGTTTTTGAAATAAGTTATTTATGCTTACTGCCAACCAGGGCGAAAAATACAATATAGAGGTAGCAGATAACCGGCAGAATAAATGCGAACCTCACCCCAAATCCGTCAGCAATAAGACCCATAAGAACAGGGACAACAGCTCCTCCGACAATGAGCGAATTAATAAGACCTGAAGCCATACTTAATTCGCCTTTATCCAGTCCGTCAACCCCGAGTGCAAAAATATTAGGGAACATGATAGAGTTAAAGAAACCAATAGACAAACCTACCCACAAAATAATTGGTCCGCTAACTGACATAACAACAATCAGCAGAAGGGCAGCTATGATACCAAAAACTGCCAGTGATCTGCTTGCATTGCCTCTTCCAAGCTGCATTGCCAAATAGTTTACCAATGCTATTCCTCCAAAAATAAGTCCATCAGTAATTTGATATCTTACAAACCACCCCACAAAAATTGCCAGTGCAATTACGAGAACCGTGTAAATGTATTTCTTTGATTTTTCGACATTGGACAGCATGAATGATCCATAAAACCGGCCTACCATTGCACCACCCCAGTAAAGAGCGATCATCATCGCTGCATCAGACCTGGCTATTTGCAGGGCTTCCTGAAAATATCTCTGAAGCATGGCTGCGGATCCGACTTCAGCACCAACATAACAGAAAATACCAACTGCACCGAGTATTACATGCGGATATTTCCACACACTTTTTTTCTCCACGCCTTTAGTCGGGATCACAGGTAATTTTAACAGATATACAGCAACAGCAATCACAATAACAACGATTGCTATGATCAGGAAGGGTGTTGGAACCGACTCAGCAGCCTCAGCTGCGCTAAGCGCATAGTCTGCTGTGGTCTTAAAAACAAAGACTCCGGCGATAATTGGTGCAATATAGGTTGCAATTGAATTCAATGCCTGAGTCAGATTCAGCCTTCCTGAAGCTGTTTCTGATGGTCCAAGGGCAGTAACATATGGATTTGCTGCAACCTGAAGGAACACAACACCACCGGCCATAATGAAAATGGCAAACAAGAAGAACGGGAAGGATAATGCTTTTGCAGCAGGAAAAAATAAAAAGCTACCGACAGCGATTAGTAAAAGGCCAAGAATAACTCCCCCCTTGTATCCTATCTTTTTAATAATCCCTCCGGCTGTAAAAGAGAGAACAAAATAGGTAAAGAAAAAAGCACCATTTACAAGCTGTGCCTGAAAGTCTGACAAGTCAAAGACTGCTTTGAACTTATCAGCCAGCGTGATATTAAAAGTTGTAACAAACCCAAACAGGAAGAATATCATTCCCATAAAGGCCATGCCGACTGCCTGCGTATTTTTCTGTTCTGTCATTGTGTAAATTTTAGGTTATACAAATTATTAATTATCAGGTTTTCGTTTGAAGTAAAATTACATTATAAGATCGATTTTCAAACAATTATTTACTTTTTTTTAGTCTGTACCGGTATCCTGTGATATATGAATGAATCCCTATCTTTACAGAAAATATTTTGTGAAGACACGTTATTTTATATATATCTCATTCAAAGGCACTTCATTCCATGGTTGGCAAATTCAGCCAAATTCTGTCACTGTGCAGAGAATAATTGAAGAAGCTTTGACAATGATCCTGAAAGAGGAGATATCCACAACCGGGGCAGGCAGGACAGATGCAGGAGTGCATGCTTTGGTTTTTTGTGCTCATTTTGACGCCAGTGTACCTGATCTTTCTGAAACTAAAAGCTTTGTTTACAGGCTCAACCGATATCTCCCTGATGATATTTCTGTAATATCAGTAAAAAAAGTCGTAACCGGTGCCAGTGCACGGTACAGCGCAATTTCAAGAACATATCGTTATTATATAACTCCAATCAAAGAACCTTTTTATAAAGAATCAAGCTGGTATATTCACGGCCCTCTTGATATTCAGGCCATGAACAGGGCCTCCGAAATGTTGTTAAAGCATAGTGATTTTACCAGCTTCAGCAGGCTCCACTCGAACACGAAGACCAATCTTTGTAAAATATATCATGCAGGCTGGGAAAAAAAAGAGGAGAGGCTGGTTTTCACTATTAAGGCCGACAGGTTTCTTAGAAACATGGTAAGGTCAATTGTTGGAACGATGGTTAATGTAGGGTCCGGTAAATTGTCAATAACCGAGTTTGAGGAAATAATAGCAGCAAGGGACCGCTGTCGCGCAGGAATGTCAGCACCTGCAAAAGGACTTTTTCTTACAGATATAGAATATCCTCGTGAGATATTCGTTTAGGACTTTTCACTGTTCCATATTTCCCAGGCTTTTTCTGCCTGTAAATGAAGCATTTTCAACCCTGTTACAATTGTACATCCCCTCTCCTCCCCTGATTTCAGGAATGCTGTTATTTCAGGGTTATATACAAGATCGAAAAGAATGTGTCTTTTGGTAAGCAAGCTGTAATCAATATCCGGTTTAGTGTTAATATCAGGAAACATGCCCAAAGGAGTTGTATTAACAATTAAATCTGTTGTTTCCATTATCCGTGAATCTACATCGGCATAAGTTAAAACATCCGGGCTGCTCCTCCTTGAAATAAGTTTAAAATTCACACCTGTTTTTTTCAGCACGTACTGCACCGACTTTGAGCTTCCTCCTGTACCAAAGATAAGAGCATTTTTCAATGTGCCTTTATCTAAAAAAGGTTTCAGAGAATCACTGATTCCCGTAATGTCGCTATTGAAGCCAAATAGTCTTATATTATTTCTTAATCTTTTAATTTTCAATACATTAACAGAGCCAATCTTTTCTGCCTCTTTGTCCACAACATGGACATATCTTAAGACCTCAGATTTATATGGAATCGTTACATTCAGACCGCACAGATGCGGATCAGATTCAATAAGATCGGGCAACTGGTCAATTGTTGTGAGCGGATAGTTATCATATGAACAATCCCTGATCTTCTCCTCAAAAAATTTCCTTGTGAAATATGCTTTTGAAAAAGAGTGTCCGAGAGGATATCCGATGAGACCAAATTTTCTCATCTCAAGTATTTATAAGGAAGATAACAGATTAATAATCATTGGTTAACCATGTTTCAGGTCATCAGGCAGGAATTGGAAGAATGTATCTCCACGGAGTCCGCAACGCAGCGATTCCAGGGGGATGATCTCGTTAGGGGCAATATTTCCAAGGTTAACATTTGCACCAAAGTTCTTAATGAACCATGCTTGCTGAGACTTAAGTGGTGCCTCCCAGATTACGTTGTCAAGATTTACATGTTCGGAGATTGCGGTAATAAGAGTTGTATTAGTTGAGCCATCGTCATTATATATGCCTATTGTCCCCGATTCGCGGGCTTCAGCAATCACTTTTTCAGATCCGGCATTCAACTCAGTTACCATCATTTCCACCCATTCATCAGGTGAATATACGACATCCTTCTTTTTTGAGCCAACTTCGGATATTACTTTACCTCTTTGTGCCAGGCGGCTAATGTATTCAAGTTTTCTCTGATGGTCAATATCGTATGATCCGTCCGATACCTCAACCATTTCAATTTCATTCCTGTCAAGAAATTCCAGATATTCCCTGAACATGTTACGTATAACAAATGCTTCAAAAAGAGTTCCCCCGAAATATGGGATTGTACCTGCATCTTTGTAGATTTTTATTTTCTTTTCCAGACCGGGCGTTAGAAGGGATGTACCAAATCCAAGTTTAACGAAATCGGTATATTCACTGCCTACTGACATGAAGTCTTCAGCCTCCCTGATACTAAGTCCTTTATCCATAACCATAGTCAGTCCCGTGTTTCTTGGTTTGACAGGACGCTCAGGGATATACGGCAAAACCTTATTCATCTGTATAGAGTTTGAGAGGTTTGTTTTTCAGATCAAACTATTATAATTCAGAAGTTTTCTGATCCTACGTGTCAGGATGTTGCGGGGAAAAATGTCATGAAACTCGCGGAATAACTCTTTATCTGTGTCTAGCGCGATGGACAGGTGCCTGAAAGCTGATTCGGAACTTCCTGAACGCAAATGCAAAGAAGCGAGCAGATAATTTATACCGGGCACATCTCCAATAACCTTATATGCTTTTTCAAGGTAAGGAAGTGCTTTTGATGAAAGTCCATCTTTAATAATAATCTTCCCGATATCGGACCATATTTCGTTGTAATATGCATCAATTTTGAGAGCTTCCCTGTAGCACCTGAGTGCAGCCTTTTTTTCTCCCTTTACGTAATGAGCTTTGCCCAGGAGATACCATATTTCAGGATTTTCATCGTCGAGCCTTACTGCTTTTCTCAGGAAAATCAAGCTGTCATCAGGATTGCCAGTGTTAAGGGTTATTACCCCCAGACCTAGCCATGGGTCAGGAAAATCGGGAGCAAGTTCAATAGCATCCTGATAGTACTTCTTTGCGAGTATAAGCTCATTTGTTTTTTCATAACATTCTGCAAGGTAGGTCATCGCCTCGAAGCTATCAGGCTCATTTTCAAGATATTCATGATAGACCGGAATAGCTTCAGCATATTTTTCCAGATTGGACAGAATATTCCCCTTGTTAAAGAGTGCAAAGGCATTCTGAGAGTTTATTGCAAGAGCATAATCATAAGCTTCCATTGCCTTGTCATGCTGATCCAATTTATTGTAAATGATCCCGAGGTTGTACCAGGCGCTGTCGGAGAAAGGTTCCTCTTCAAGGTATTTCAGGTAATGGATTATGCTTTTACCATAATCTTCAATTTTTTCGTATGCATAGGCAAGGTCGTACAGATGAGCATAAAAATCGGGCTCTATCTCAATCAGTTTGTGAAGGTACGGGATCAGATGCTCATAATAGTTCAGGTTCTGAAGGACAGTGGTTATGGAGAAGAGAATATTTTCAATATCATCAGAATCGAGCGAAAGAGAATAATCGAACATTTTTTTTGCTCCCTGGATATCACCAAGCATTCCCAAGGCTGTTCCTTTTGCGATATATATTTCATGATTCCCAGGCTCAATATTTTCGAGTCTCTTAAGGATTCCCAGAGTCTCAACAGCTCTTCCTTTATCAAGCATTACCCGGGCTCTTCTCAACTGAATCGATACAGAGTTAGGGTGTTGTTCAGAGGCAATTGTAGCAGCTTCAAAAGCTCTGATTGAATTATTACTCTCCAGATAGTAATCAATTATTGTTTCAAATTCAGTGACATCAAAAAAACAATTCTCGTTGTTTTTTCTCATCATCTCAAATTTCTGAATCGTAAGCTTTACTTCCTCCTCCTGAGAAAATCCGAATTTATCGTCTTCCATCTTGCAGAATAATGAGTACAAAAATAATAACATTTTTAACAAGCTGGTTTTGATCATTATTCAATTATCAACATTTTATTCTTTTTTCAAACACCTATTAACCAAATCAATACATGGGAACAATAATTTTTCTGGCCTTTTTTTTATCAGCAACGCAACCAAAGCAGTTAAATTTTCATCTATTGGTTAGAACTTAAACCAACAAACTCATATTACCCAATTTACCCTAGGATTAACCTAAATTCTACCTTCGAAGAACCGGGCATTGACCCGGTTTTTCAATTAATATTAATATATTTGTGTAAATCTCTCTTCTTTAAAATCCAAGATATGAGAAGAATGGCTAAAATCATTTCAGCAGTTTTATACATTACATCTTTTATTCTCATTTTTTCCGGCTGCAAAAAAACCGAAAATCCTATTAAGTTTCCAAAGGGTACATTTCCTGATTCAGTTTTAAATATTTCAGGCATCAATTCTGTTTATGACGATTTTAATATGGACATTTATGTACTTTCAGCCACCACTCCCCTGGTTTTTTCAAGCAACAGGGGAAGCAGCGGAGGTCAGTTTGACCTGGTGCACGGTACATTATCGTATGTATTCTGTCAGGAAACAGGCGATTTCGTCCTGAATGGGGAAATGACAAATGATGTTTTTCTTGATAAACTTGTCTCGGCAGCAAACACAACTGGGGATGATTTTGGCCCCTGTCGTCTGTACAGTCCTCTTGACGGTTATGAATACCTTATTGTATCATCGGTAAATACTGATGGCAACCTTGACCTTTTCTACATAAAGAATCTGCCCTATTTTGGTACTAAATTACCTGAAATAAACGGTCCCTATCCTGTCCGTCTTTTTAATTCAGGATCAGACGATGCATATATTTGCTTCGACACTAATCAGGATTCGGCTTATTTTTCTTCAAACAGGGACGGAGATTTTGATATCTTTCTTCATAAAAGACCTGCTGAAACAAATCTGGATTCATGGTTTGATGCAGATTATTCTTCGCCTTTCAGGGCAGACAGTATTAACAGCACTGGCGAAGATAAGTGTCCTTTTATTTATGGAAGGATTATGGTTTTTGCCTCGGACAGACCTGAAGGAACTGGGGGTTATGATTTATATTATTCAGTTTTCAGAAATGGGAAGTGGAGTTCACCTGTTAATTTCGGACCTGATATTAATACACCTTCAGATGAATACAGGCCGGTTTTAGGCAGCCACGATGATTTTACCAATTTATTTATGATTTTTTCATCAAACAGACACGGAGGAAAAGGCGGATTTGATCTTTATTTCACAGGAGTTGAATTTTCAAATTAAAGCTGCTCAATTTTAAGATCCTTTTTGCTTCAGGGAGGCAGCTAAGAGGGTATTTCGCAGCAGTGAAACCCGTGTCATAGGACCAACTCCTCCGGGAACCGGAGTTATAAATGAACATTTCGGAGCAACATTTTCAAAATCAACATCGCCTGCAAGCTTATATCCTGATTTTGATATAGGAGAGATGATCCTTGTTGTACCTACGTCTATCACAACAGCACCTTCCTTTATCATATCATCTCTTAC
>DCVC01000271.1 GCA_002328625.1 Bacteroidales bacterium UBA2198 | reverse complement strand
TCATATTCCAGGTTAAGCAGCTCAAAAGCCGCATTATCAAGATCTCTGGAAGAGATCCAATGACTGAGATAATTAAGTACTTCCTCGCGTTCATATTCTGACAGCCAGTTTAACGCTGATTTAAATATTCTGGCAAAACTCACATAAAATTCAATGAAATAAACGGGAGGCTGTGATCTATATAATAATTTGTACCGGCCCATTCCGGCTGTCAGATAAAACAATAACTTTTCAAAAACAGATATTAAATTGGCCTCAATCTTATTCTGGTTAGAGCGGTTTTTTCTCAGATATTCTGACAGGGCATTTGAAATCTTCTGATGCGTATTTTCAAATTTATAAAAGTACTCAAGCAATGAAGGGTAAGCATCCACTCTTGTACACGGAGGAATGTATTCAGTATAAAACTGCACTTCGCGTGCCACTACCTGGAATTTTCCGACAGTGACATGATTCTTCCACATCTGTGATGAATTAACCTGTTTAGTTGGCACAGCATGAAGCTGATACTCAGGCATCACATATGGATGCCTGAAAGGTATCTCATTCTCAACCGGCTGGCCGACAGGTATTCTTTTATCGGGAAAAACTGCCAGAATAATGTCAAACATTTCGTTGGAGGATTCCTTAACATCAAAATCAAGAGATAGTTTATCCAGCGGATATTGAAAAGACTGGATATTCTGTGATGATATTTCTATCCGGATGCCACCTTTTGTTATTGCCCGGCAATCAATTACTTTAATATTGATCTGGTTATTCTGATCAATATTGATAAGCAATTTCAAAGAGGAATCAACTTCTCCGGATCCTTCCAATAAGCCATAGTTGAAATCCGTCATCTGCATGCAGATATTATCTCTCAATCCATCAATGATCCAATTGTCGAGGCCTATAAAATGGTCCTTATTCAACTTCATACCATCTGTCCAGTTGACAGGATTGTTTCTTTTTTCTGGTAGCATATATTATTATTTTATATAAATGTACTGTAGTTCAACCGGCTTTCATAGGGCTCCTCTCCCAGGATAAATGATTCATCCTGTTTCTTTAAAATGATGAGCACGTTAGTTATAAGATCAGCCTGAATAAATAACCTGATCAGCCATTCGATTACTTTTTTGTTTGTTCCATATAAAAAACTCAATAATAAATTACTTTCTGATAAAGGTCCGATCTCTATCAACAGTTGAGGATTGTAGTCTGAAAATTGATTGCCAAGCATTGTATTTTTTCCGAGAGAACAAATTCCCAGGCTTTGTATCTCGTCCTGAAAGGTAACAGCAACCGGGGATGAATGCTTTTTCAGATGTACCTTTTCCTGCAGGATTATTTCAAAACATGTCTGGGTCAGATCCAGTCTTCCTGCTATCATTGAAGCATAAGGCATGATAAAGAACAATGCTGCTTTCTGGTACATGTTCAGGTTCAGCTGGTTCAGATTATAGAAATCAACGAATTCCTGTATTGTTTCAGGGGCGTAGTAAAAATTCTGTTCAAATATTTCTTTGTAAACCAGGTGTTTAAAAAATTCCTGTTCCAAAGGCATAAAGAATTGCCGTGCGCTTTTTTCCTCTCTTCGGTGTATCCGGAATTCTTCAATGGTCTCTCTGCGGTCTTTAAAATATTTTCTTGTGCTGGAATGGAAAAAACCTTCAGGCAACAGATCATAAAAGCCTTCGCGATGCAGAAAAAGGTTCCATTCCTGTTTTCCGGATCCATTCCTGCGGATATCCATCTTTTCAATATCTTTTGAAAAGAAGCGTTTGAATACTCCCAACAGATGAACGCAGATATCTGAGTCGTCAATATTTTTATTGGCAATAAGGTGACTCACAATCACTTCAGCTAAATAATCAATATTTTCCTGTTTATTAATCAATGCATTCCACTTTGTAGTTATAGATACATGATGATTTTTGTTCCAGTGACTTTTCCATGTGGTTTACTATGCTCTCCGTTTCTGCCTTGCTTTTCTTATTTTTAAAGGCAAGTTGTACCAGTAAGCAACTCTGAAGACCTGTACTTCTGTTAAGGCCTGCAACCGGCTTCTGAGTTACCATAACCTCTTTCAGTTCATTTCCGAGTTCAGAGAGGCAAAATATCCGGATGTCTTCGCTGGTTACCAGCCTGTCGCGTGTCAGCAGTTCATTTTTAAATAAATATGTTCGTTCCAGTTGGTCCGGCGGGTTTTTACCACCCGTGGTTGATGTCAGCAATCTAAGGGATTTCTTGTCAAAATCAGTGTGAAAGCATGTGCTGCCACCAGGTATATTATTGCAAAAAGTACCTGTAGTTGACCAGAATTCAAGCCAGATATCTTCCACAATGTCTGATTTCATTATTATAAAATGAGTATTAGATTTAATCTCATTCGACTTCAGTACATTTAACCGAAGCCGGTTTATAATAACAAGCAGGTCATTAAGTTCTTTTTCAACAAGTGAGCTGCCTATCGATTTAAACGCAACATATTCTTCCCGCAGCAACTCGAGTAAATATTCTACAAATTCATATGCATCTCTTTCATCAAACCGTTTAACTCCTTTGGTGCGGATTGTATAAGTTCCGGGGGCAAAATCACTTGCTCTTTTAAAAGGAACCTCCTGATAATTTATATGATTACTGCTGGTAATTCTCCTGATCGTGAAGAATAAATCATCAGACAGAATTGGAAAAATATTAAGGTCAGCATTAAGAGTATATGGTCTGTTCGAATTATGAAGTCTGCGATTAAGGACAGGAAAAGCATTAGGGGTGCAAAAAGTTGAAATCAGAAATTCGGCCGGAAACACTTCAGGAAAATCGATCTCCAGCCAGCAGAGTTCATCCTTCAATTTCTCAAGAGCGTCTGATGAAAAGAAACTGGTGAACTC
>DCVC01000343.1 GCA_002328625.1 Bacteroidales bacterium UBA2198 | reverse complement strand
TGCGGGCTGCAAAATCATTCTGAAAATCTTCCCTCCATCGCCAGAGTGTTTCATGGTCTCCGGGGCAACACGCACTTTCTGATGAACCGATGTGGTTGCAATCAGTCCTTCTATTTCGATCTGGTTTGAATAAAGCAATAACCTGATCAATGTCTGTGTATCATCCGGATCAGCTTCAATATCGGTAAGTACTATCAGCCGGTGTTTGTCTGGATTTTGAGCCTGAATAAACAACGGAATGAGAAGAATAAGAATTATAATACCGGTTAGTTTCGAATATCTTGTTTTTATATTTCCATATATTAATGAATATCAAATAATTATTCTAAGTATTTTCTTTGCTCCCAATAAGTGCCTGTAATGACCAAAGTTAATATTTCCAGATTGAATCTCCTTCTGATTTTTCTATGCTAAGACTTATTATATCTGAACCCGACGGGTCTTATTGATTCATCTTTCCCCTGGTGCAGTTCATCGATTCGTTCCATAAGGAATTTAATGGCCTCATTAAGCTTTTCATCGAGTGCCTTAATGTCCCTCCTGAGCTCTTCATTTTCCCTGAGAATGGCCCTGTACCGGGCGAAAGCTCTCATTATTTCAATATTTATTCTTATAGCTTTCTCAGACCTCAATACCGTGGAAAGCATAACGACTCCCTGTTCAGTAAAAGCCATTGGATTAACTGACGAATGCTGCAGACTTCTTAACCGGTCACAATTTGTGACCAGTTCTTCCTTCTCTGCCGTATTGAGGATAAACATGAAATCATCCGGAAACCTTGATATGTTTCTCTTAACCTGTTGCTTAAGGGCTTTTGTTGATACTTCATAAAGGGCTGCCAGGTCATAGTCTATCATAACCTTTCTTCCGCGGATTGTAAAGGTCAGTATTTCATATTCCGCTTTCAGGATATTTGTGTTCATAATTCGTAAATTATGCGGTAAAAGTTTTGACCCGTTTTCATAAAATATTAATGAAAAAGCACAGCGAGATTGCTAACAAAGATACTAAAAAGATTTACTGTAATGCTTAGAAACAAATACATAAGACAATGCGCCGTTGCACCACTACGCCGTTACGCCCCTGTGCATTTTTTCCCTATCTTGCCCCATAATTATGCAGTGTGTACCCGGAATATGAAACTAAATATTAAAGCCCTTACTTATAATTTTCTTATTGATCCCCTCCTGTCAGGACTGAGGAAAGCCGTTGCTAAGGAGATATCAGGGTCGGACATGGTTATCGATATTGCCTGCGGGACCGGAACGCTGGCAACTGAGCTGGCTCACAGGGCCGGACATGTTACAGGGATAGATCTGGATGAAAGCCTGATATCGTTTGCTCAATCCCGGGCAGAAAAAAAGGGCATAAGCAATGTGGATTTCAGGGTACATGACGCCTCAAACCTTTCGATTTACACGGAAAATGAATTTGATATTGCAGTCACATCTATGGCAATACACCAGTTCCCTGAGGATCTTGCCGTGAAGATCCTGATAGAGATGAAGCGAATCGCCGGCAAGGTTGTCATTGCCGATTACAACTGTCCTATGCCCCGAAGCTTATCAGGATCAGTTGCCTTTGGCATTGAACGTATTGCCCGTGGCGACCATTACCGCAATTTCAGGAACTACATGTCGAAGGGCGGACTGACATGGTTCGCCGACAGAGCCGGACTGACAATAAGGTCGAGGACTATCAATGGGAATGGGGTATTTGTTGTGGCAGGGTGTGAGTGAAAGGGCTCAGGGCGCAGAGCTCAGGGCTAAGTTCTAGAATCCGAAGACCGAAGTGGTTCTGCGGGAATCTGCGTAAACATCTGCGATAATCTGCGAGAAATAACATATTCACTGGCACTGATCGTAATGCTGGTCTTAAAAAAATCTTGCTTAACTTTAGGCCTGGCTCTGCCGGAAAAAGATATGGCATATAAACTGTTAAAAAACAAGAATATCGAACCTGTACAGCCTGTGTGTAGGAAACCCATCTATAACTCACCGGAAGAAGCACAGGCGATGATCCGGCATATTAACGAAACTCACATAACCAGACAAATACGAGCCTATCAATGCAAAATCTGCGGGAAATGGCACCTGACAAGCAAAAATGAAAGATTTTAATCACATCATTTCCGTCTGTAAAGAAACCAGCAGTATCACCTCTGCGGTTGTCGATGAATTTCTACTCTATTACGCTGCTAATAAGTATAACCTGATAACTGAAATGGACCGGAAATTTGCCGCATACAGGCATATCACGAAAGAATTCACGAAAGAGTGGGAAAACAGATTAAAAGCCCAGTATATAGCACACAAGATTTTCAGGAATAAGGGCCTTATTAATAAAATGCTAAATCATTCTGCCCTTAAAAGGTTTAACAATAAAGAAATGGAATTCCTGAAATTCCAGGCAGAAAATCCATGGAGGTTCAGCTTCAGCACGATAATTGAAAGCCCAAATAAGGATTTTTATCTGATGGCGGATGTGTTCAGGGATGAAGAGTTTCTCCTCTACTCACCAGGAGTAACAACAACTCTTGAATCAGAGCCTGCAATAATGTGGTTTAACATGACAGCCTTTAACGGCTCCTGCTGGCAGACTTACGGACCAATAAGCTGGTACAGGTCATTTGAGCCTGACGACATATTCTTTTTTGCAGTCGAGTTGAACCCCAATATTGAAGATGATGATGACCTGCTCCTGACCGTTGAAAATAACCCGGTGCCATTCATGATGCTTCTGTCCGGGGTAAATTATCCTCTGGTATTCAGCAAGAAAGATCTGACTGTTCAGACCATGGCCGAGTATGATATGGAGAACATTGATACCCGAAAACTCTCCGCGGATTTCAAAAAGGAATACAATGACGGAGTTTACAGGCTTGCTCTGAAAAGATGGAGCGGACCGCCTCATTTCTCCCAGGCATTCTATGACGAAAACAAAAAGACCATTATTCTCAGTGCAATGACCGACAGAGGCTTTAATGCCCTTGTTGATGTCTTAAACAAGTATGGTTATGAATTTTCATCTGATCCCTTTATAAGAGTAAAACCATCGATGATCATAACTGCATCGGAAATCCTGAAGAAGAAAATTGAACTGTCTGAATATGACCACCTCTTTACAAAGGAGAGCTCTCCTGAAAAAAAGGAAGAACTCGCGAGGTTAAGTAAGCTCATGGATCTGGTTATGACAGATATCAATGCCGGATGCCAGCCGGACGTGGAGACCTATGCAAAGAAAACAGGAGTGGATCCTGAAACTGCAAGGGGTATCATTGATCATGTATTGGACAGGTTTAAAAAAATGGATAAAGGAAATAAGAAATAAAAATGTAACTGACAATTAGAAATATGGGGAACCCTCTACAAAATAGTCATTCCGGCATGCAAATCAGCCCTGTTATCGGCAATGGCCATATAATTCACTCTCCGTTGTATGAATCAGGCTGCATCCCATAAGTGAAAGATATCATGCGTAAGCCGGAAATTAAGAAAGTTCTCGCTGTAGTGCTCCTGTGGTTACTGCTTTCTCCTGCCATTTTGCTCAAAGCTCAGAATGTGAATGTCCGTATCGAAGGAATCAGAAGTGAAAAGGGACAGATATTGATTGGCGTGTTCAAAGACAGCGAAAGCTACCTGAAAGAGGAGCCTTACGTTAATAAGATCTTTTCAAAGGAGCCTGTTACGGATGGGGAGATGAGTGTCAGCTTCAGCCTGGAACCTGTTGTTTACGGACTCTGTCTGCTGGATGATGAAAACAATAACGGCAAAATGGAATATAATTTTCCGGGAATGCCAAAAGAAGGATCAGGCTTTTCCGATCTTTATTATATAGGATCACAAAACCAAAATTCGGTTCTTTCAGGTTCCCCATTAACAAGGACGAGACTAAGAAAATTACAATAAGGGTAAGGTATATCCTGTAAATGCCTGTTAAGTCAATAAACAGGACAGCAAAATGACTGATTATAACATACGGAATAAAGAAAATGGCACAGATACGGTTCATTATTCCTTCTTCTCTGTGGTTATCGCCACCTACAACAGGGCGGAACTTCTGAAGAGAGCGCTAGAGTCGCTTATCCTTCAGACCGAAAAGGAGTGGGATGCCATTATAGTTGATGACGGAAGCACAGTCGATACCTATAAGCAGATTCTCCCATATCTGGAATCCTTTCCGGCGATAAAGTATTTCAGCAAATCCCACAGCGGGATCGTCCCGACAAAAAACCAGGGCATCAGGCTTTCCGAAGGTAAATTCATAACATTTCTTGATTCGGATGATGAATACCATCCGTCTCATCTGGAAATCAGAAAGCAATTTCTGATTCGGAATCCTGATATCAGATTTTTGTATGGAGGAGCAGAAATTATCGGCAACCAGTATGTCCCGGATAAAGATGACCCGTCTGCCAGGATAAATCTAAGAGACTGCATGATAGGAGGAACATTTGTTATTGAAAGGGAGACCTTATTATCACTTAACGGATTCGGTGATATAACACTTGGATCAGATTTTGACCTCTGCAAAAGAGCAAGGGAAAGAAAGATCCCAATGACAGAGATCGAAACATCGACTTATATATATCACCGCGAAAACCCCGATTCTGTAACTAACAGGATGCTCGGTAAGGTGAAGAATGTCTGACTGTTAAAGCCGTTTATCTCTTGCAG
>DCVC01000165.1 GCA_002328625.1 Bacteroidales bacterium UBA2198 | reverse complement strand
ATAATTGAAGAGCGACAACTTAACGTTGCCTCCATGGATGTTTTTTCACGACTGATGATGGACAGGATTATTTTTCTTGGACTGCCTATCGACGATTACGTGGCAAATATAATTGAGGCTCAGTTGCTTTACCTCGATTCGGCTGATCCGGGAAAAGATATCCAGATATATTTCAACACCCCGGGCGGATCGGTCCATGCCGGACTTGGAATATACGATACGATGCAATATATCTCGGCCGATATTGCCACTATCTGTACAGGTATGGCCGCATCGATGGGGGCAGTACTTCTGACTGCAGGAACCAAAGGAAAACGATCAGCGCTCAAACATTCAAGAATTATGATTCACCAGCCTATGGGCGGAGTAGAAGGACAGGCTTCAGACATCGAAATACAGGCTCGTGAAATAATTAAGCTGAAAAAAGAATTGTACGAGATAATTGCTTTCCATTCAGGCAATACAATTGAAAAGGTTGAAAAAGATTCTGACAGGGACCACTGGATGACATCCCAGGAAGCAAAAGAATATGGGATGATCGACGAAATACTTCAAAAAACCAAAAGATAGTTCATCATGGACAAATGTTCATTCTGCGGAAGAACAAAGAAAGAAGCCAATATTCTTATTGCCGGCCTTGAGGGGCATATCTGTGATCACTGTATTGAACAGGCTCACAGTATAATGAACGAAGAGTTAGGTGTTAAGAAAAACGTTGCTTTCGATACGATTAATCTTCTCAAGCCTGCCGAGATAAAAAATTTTCTTGATCAATATGTCATCGGACAGGAAATGGCAAAGAAGATAATTTCAGTTGCTGTTTACAACCATTATAAAAGGTTGATGCAGAAACCTGATGCAGAAGATATTGAAATTGAGAAATCAAATATTATCCTGGTCGGAGAAACGGGAACAGGTAAGACACTCCTTGCAAGAACAGTTGCNNGCTGAAAAAGGAATAGTCTTCATCGATGAGATTGATAAAATAGCCAGAAAAGGCGATAATCCTTCAATAACCCGTGATGTTTCGGGAGAGGGAGTACAGCAGGGACTTCTTAAGCTGCTCGAAGGATCCATTGTAAACGTTCCTCCGCAGGGAGGACGAAAACATCCTGAACAGAAAATGATCCCTGTGGATACAAAAAATATTCTCTTTATCTGCGGAGGTGCTTTTGAGGGTATTGAAAAGAAAATTGCTCACAGGCTTAATACTCAGGTTGTAGGATTTGGCGCCTCAAAAATAAGGGAAAGGGTGGATAAGGACAACCTGCTTCAATACATTGCTCCCCAGGATTTAAGGGCTTATGGGCTTATACCCGAAATTATAGGGAGGCTGCCGGTTCTCACCCACCTTGATCCTCTTGACAGGGCTGCCCTGAGGGATATACTGACTGAGCCCAAAAACGCCATTGTTAAACAGTATATCAAACTTTTCAAAATGGATAATATCGATCTTACCTTTGAAGAGGAAGTTCTCAATTTTATCGTAGATAAGGCAATTGAGTTCAAACTGGGAGCCAGAGGACTGAGATCAATCTGTGAGGCAATCATGCTGGATGCCATGTTTGAAATGCCTTCAACCGACACAAGCGAACTTATCATAAGTGAGGATTATGCAAGCCATAAGCTTGCCAGGATCGACATGAAGATCCTCAAAGCATCATAATATCACTTCCGGTGCTTGCGTTCGTAAACAACATAAGTATATGGAATACCATGTTCCAAGGCGGATTTATGCTCTTCTTTTTCAATGACTTTCCATATTCTGCGATCTATCTTCGGAAAATAGACATCTGCAGGAGCATTCCTGTGTACGTGAGTTATATATAACCTGTCGGCTATTGGAATGAATTGACGGTATATGCTTCCTCCCCCGATAACAAAAACCTCTTCACCCATTTCACATTTACTCAAAGCATCATCAACAGAGTATGCAGTTACGGAGCATTCAATACATTCTCCAGGCATATCTGTCATTACGATATTCTTCCGTCCGGGAAGAGGTTTTTTTGGCAGCGACTCCCATGTCTTTTTACCCATGATCACAGCATTACCAATGGTAAGCTTCTTAAATCTCTTCAGATCCTCAGGGATATACCATAACAGCTGATTATCTCTTCCTATACCCCAGTCATCAGAAACAGCAACTATAATTGAGATCATAAATACTTTGTTTAAACAGAAATCTCCCCTTTGATGTGAGGATGAGCATTATAACCCGACAGCGTAAAATCTTCGTACCTGAAACCTGAGATATTTGTCACCGACCGCTTCAATAACATTTCAGGCAAGTTGAAAGGTTCCCGCGTCAGCTGCAGTCTTACCTGTTCAATATGATTTAGATAAATATGGGCATCTCCGAGAGTATGAATAAACTCCCCTGGCTCCAGTCCGGTCACCTGTGCAACCATTAGATTAAGAAGGGCGTAAGAAGCTATGTTAAATGGTACTCCAATGAAAATATCACAACTTCTCTGGTACAACTGGCACGACAATTTCCCTTGTGCCACATAAAACTGAAACATTAAATGACATGGAGGGAGTGCCATCTTATCAATTTCTCCGACATTCCATACACTTACGATGTGACGGCGTGAATCAGGAGATTGTTTTATGGAGTTAACCACGTTTTGAAGCTGGTCGATCTTTCTGCCCCCGGAGGTTGTCCAGGAGCGCCACTGGTAACCGTAAACAGGGCCAAGGTTTCCATCTTTGTCTGCCCATTCGTTCCAGATCCTTACTCCATTCTCATTTAAATACCTGATGTTGGTATCCCCTGAAATGAACCAGAGAAGCTCATGTATAATTGATTTGATATGGAGCTTTTTTGTTGTTAGAAGAGGAAATCCTTCTTTAAGATTGAACCTCATCTGATAACCAAAAACACTTATTGTTCCTGTACCTGTTCTGTCTTTTTTCTCGACCCCGTTTTTAAGGACGTGATCAAGAAGCTCAAGATATTGCTTCATTTAAAAGATTTGTATAGTTAAATGATTACCGGGATCCCAGGAGCGAATGTCTCCGATTCCTACTTGCTTTTCTTATTCCTCTTGTCAATTTCATCCCTGATAGCTGCAGCACGTTCATAATCTTCTGTCTTGACGGCTTCATCAATCATCTTATAGAGCTCATCATCCGTATATGTATCATACCTGGAATTACTTGATTCAAAGAGATTTTCAGATTCTTCCTTCGAATCTGTATCTTCCTCCGGGGAAGCTGTAATAATAATACCTGCCTTTTCAAGAATCTCCTCGGTAATATAAATAGGACATCCAAATCTTAATGCAAGAGCCACTGCATCTGATGTCCTGCTGTCGATCGAATACTCCTTTTCCCCGTTATTGCAAACAAGCTTTGAGAAAAAGACCCCCTCTTCAAGTTTGTATATCATAACCTCAATGATGGAAATATTGAATTCATCCGCAAAACTCTTGAAAAGATCATGTGTCAGAGGGCGTGGAGGCTCAAGGTTTTCAAGCTTAATAACAATAGCCTGTGCTTCAAAGCCTCCTATGATTATAGGGACTCTCCTTTCTCCATTCTCCTCGACAAGGATCAGTGCATATGCTCCCGATTGGGTCTGACTGTAGGATATACCTAGTACTTTAAGTTTTACGCGCTTCATATCAAATAGTTATGCGCCAGATGAATACCTGCCACCTTATTGATCTGACAAATATAAAGATAATAGAAGTATGACAAAGTTATACTGCACTCTTTTTTTCAACATCAGCCAAACAGACATTTGTAGTTTTACGATATCCGTATAAGTTATCCAAAGTAAATGCGCTCCTTAAAAAAAAATCAATATTGGTTTGCAAGTTATCTTATTTATATATCTTTGCAGTCCGAATTTAGATAAATCCCCCGGGGCCGGAAAAAGTTACAGGATCATTCATTCAGGTACGCCTCAGGGAGTAATATAATGCTGATATAAAATGTACGCTATTGTTGAAATTGCCGGGCAGCAATTTAAAGTTGAAGAAGGTAAAAAGATTTTTGTTCACAGGCTGGAGTCCAAAGAGGGAGTAACTGTTGATTTCGACAAGGTTCTTCTGATTGAAGACAATGATAATGTGATCGTTGGAGAACCTGCAATTAAGGATGCTGTTGTTGAAGGTAAAATCCTCGAACATGTGAGAGGTGACAAGGTGATCGTTTTCAAGAAGAAAAGAAAAAAAGGGTACAGGGTAAAAAAAGGTCATCGTCAGAACTTCACTCAGATCGAAATAATCAACATCCTAAAGGACAAAAGTATTTTAAGGAAACCTTTGGCCAAAACTGAAAAAACAAAGCCGGTGACGGCAAAGGCGGAAGAGAAACCCACAGCTGAAACTAAAGAGGCCCCCAAAAAAGCTGCAGAGAAAAAACTGGCCCCAAAGAAGGAGGCAAAAGAAAAAGCGCCGGCCAAAAAGTCAATTGAAAAAAAGGTTGCAGAAAAGAAACCTGCAGAAAAGAAACCTGCAGAGAAGAAAACTCCGGCTAAAAAGAGCACGAAGGGGAAAAAAGAATAATCTGAAGAAATAGTTAATAAAAACAAAGAGATATGGCACACAAGAAAGGAGCAGGCAGTTCGCGTAACGGCCGTGATTCAGAAAGCAAGCGGCTTGGTGTTAAACTTTTTGGCGGACAGATAGTAAAGGCAGGAAGCATAATTGTACGTCAAAGAGGAACAAAACATAATCCCGGACTCAATGTCGGCCTTGGGAAAGACCATACTTTATATGCATTGGCCGATGGAGAAGTTGAATTTAAAAGAAAAAAGGATAACAAAACCTATGTGTCGGTTAAACCCGTAACCGAATAAGCTGAATATGCTTACAATCAATCTCATACGCGAGAAAAAGGATTTTGTTATAAAAAGACTTAAGGTCAAAAACTTTAACGCCGAAGAATTAATAGACAGTATTCTTTTACTCGATACTTCAAGGCGGGAGATACAAAATAAAGCTGATATGGTTCAGGCTGAAATGAACCGTATATCCAGGGAAATAGGGTTGTTGCTTAAGAGCGGGAAAAAAAAGGAAGCGGATGTTGCGAGAGAAAAAACATATTCTTTAAAAGAGGAGATCAAATCACTTTCCGATAAGCTGATCCCTCTCGAGAATGGAGTGAGGAATGAAATCATCCTGCTGCCGAACCTTCCCCACGAATCAGTTGTCACGGGTCACGGTGCCGATGATAATGTTAAGGTGAGGGAAGGCGGAAAAATTATTGAATTACCGGATAACTCCCTGCCTCACTGGGATCTCATTAAAAAATATGATATAATTGATTTTGACCTGGGCATAAAACTTACGGGTGCCGGTTTTCCTGTTTATAAAGGGAAAGGCGCAAAGCTTGAAAGAGCCCTGATAAGTTTTTTCCTTGATGAAGGAGTCAAAGCCGGCTATACTGAGGTTTTGCCTCCGTTGCTGGTAAATGAAGACTCAGGATTTGGCACGGGGCAGCTGCCAGATAAAGAGGGACAAATGTACAATATAACGCTTGATAACTATTATTTGATCCCTACTGCAGAAGTCCCGGTAACAAACATTTACAGGGATGTTATCCTTAATGGAGAATCGCTTCCTGTCAGGAATATTGCCTATACTCCTTGTTTCAGAAGAGAAGCAGGTTCGTGGGGAGCTCATGTGAGAGGTCTTAACCGTCTGCACCAGTTTGACAAAGTCGAAATAGTTCAGATCGCTCACCCCGATTATTCATACACATCACTTGAAGAGATGGTCAGCCATGTCGAAAATCTCATTTCAAAACTGGAGCTCCCATACCGTATCATGAGACTTTGCGGAGGAGATATGTCGTTTACTTCCGCCCTTACCTATGATTTCGAGGTATGGTCAGCTGCCCAGAAAAGATGGCTTGAAGTAAGTTCGGTCTCAAACTTTGAATCTTTCCAGGCCAATCGTTTGAAATGCAGGTTTAAAGAGAGAGGCAACAAACAGGCCCGGCTTGCTCACACTCTGAATGGCAGCGCCCTTGCATTGCCAAGAGTGGTCGCAGCTCTTCTTGAAAATAACCAGACTGAAAAAGGGATAATGGTACCTGAAGTGATAAGGCCATATACAGGGTTCGACAGGATTGATTAAATACGGCATACACACCCCTTCCTCCTGAAACAGGGTAACAAGGAAAGCAAAAAATCTCCCGGGGATTAGTAACAAAACAAAATGGAACAAACCCGTCGATCATATATCTATGCAGGATTAGCTATTTTGTTCTGGTCAACTATCCCGACGGCATTCAAACTCGGACTGGGAGAGATGCCGATAGTACCAATGCTGACGATCGCTGCAGTTACATCAACCCTTGCTCTGTTATTTATCATCCTGGCAGAAAAGAAGACAGATCTTATCTTCAAGAGTTCGGGCAGAGATATTTTACATTCCGCTCTCCTTGGTTTAATCAACCCTTTCATTTATTATCTCATTCTGCTTAAGGCTTATCAGCTTCTGCCGGCCCAGGTGGCCCAGCCTCTTAATATGATATGGCCGATAATTCTTGTTTTCCTTTCTGTCCCTATACTGGGACAAAAAATCAAGAGTAAAAGCTTCGTTGCATTATTCATCAGTTTTGCCGGGGTTTATATAATCTCTTCACAGGGTAAACCGTTAAATCCTGCGGGCGCAAACCTTCCCGGTGTTTTGCTTGCAACAGGCAGCTCTGTTTTCTGGGCTTTCTATTTCATCCTCAATGTAAAAGATAAAAGGGATGAGGCTGTCAAGTTGTTTCTGAACTTCCTTTTCGGTAC
>DCVC01000248.1 GCA_002328625.1 Bacteroidales bacterium UBA2198 | reverse complement strand
TGATCGGGAAATCCCGATGAAAACACCATCTTTATAAGTTCTTTGAATAGCCTCTGTTGTTTGCTTTTCAGTTTCCGGATTGTTTCCTGTTTCAATTATGATTTCGGAGGAGGAAATACCTTCTGATGAGACCCTTAAAAGGATCTTGCCCGGTTGATCTGTTGACTTGATTATTACCAGGCATCTGCCATGCCAGGCTTTTCGCTGATTTATCTGGCTGCTTTCGGTGCTTACCGGATTTGCGTTGCCAACTCCAGCAATAGTACCCGGCCCCTCAATGCTGAATTTTAAAAGATTCTCTGCCAGGGGATTCCTGACATTGTTTATGTCGGCTAGCTCAACAGTAACATAACTCAGGTCCTGACCATCTGACTTTATGATCTTTCTGTCAGCAGACATTTTGATTTGGGCTATCTCCCCGGCAGTTTTCAGGAGAGCTGTGTTTACTACCTTATTGCCCTTGTAACCAACAACCCTGACTTCTCCTTTCTGGTAAGGCACATCCCAGCTTACCGTATACTGCGTTGATCTGTTGGTGGGTTTCTTGCCATATGAGATATTATTAACCAGAAGTTCCACATTTTCGCAGGAGGAATATGCCACAATTTTCATCTGTTTCCCTTCATACCCATCCCAGTTCCAGTTGCTGACAACATCTGCCCAATGCCATTTGCTCCAGGACATTCGTTCAGGATTTTCCTTAAAATAAGGAGTAGGTGGTTCAACGAAAACAGATAACTGGTTATTCTTCCAGAGAACATCCCTGTAAAAGGACTGGGGACGTTTCCAACCGCAGATGTCAAAATCCCCGCAATATGCAAGATTCCAAGGGTAGAAATCCTGTCTTTGCCAATACCCCAGCCAGCCTATGCTTGCTTCGCCAATATAATCGATGGCTGTCCATACAAAGTCACCGAGAAGCCATGAATGATCAAGTACATCCATCCAGCTCTGGAATGCCTCAAGCGGATATGATTCTAACTGAATCATTATCCTGGAAGGAACACGATCATGGTCTGCCTTAAAAATATTTTCTTTAAGATGATCTCCTCCTGAACCATAATTGTAACCAGCAACATCCAGTGAAGCAAAATATGGGTCTTTCTTCGGATTAAGATTATTCACTGCCGCAGTAACAGGGCGTGTAGGATCTGTTTTCCTTACAAATTCCGCCAGCATTTGTGCAGTTTCAACAACCTCCTGCGAATCCATGCCAGGGATCTCATTGCCGATACTCCATAAGATTACAGATGGGTGATTTCTGTCGCGCAATATCATGCTTTCAATATCTTTCTTCCACCAGTTTCCGAAATAGAGATTATAGTCCGCAGGATTTTTCGGATATTGCCACATGTCAAATGCTTCATCAATTACCAGCATCCCCAGACGGTCGCAGGCGTCAAGAAAAGCAGGTGAGGGGGGATTATGCGAACATCTTATTGCATTAAATCCGCTGGCTTTCAATAATTCAACCCGGCGCTCTTCTGCCCTGTCATAAGATTTTGCTCCTAACGGGCCATGATCGTGATGAAAACAACCCCCCTTGAGTTTCATCGGTTTACCATTCAACTGAAACCCGTTTACAACATCGAATTTTATTGTCCGCACACCAAATTTTGTTTCCACTCGATCGACTATCTTATCTCCTGTAGATACTTCGCTTATGGCTATATAAAGTGCAGGAGCCTCAGTTGACCACAGGTCCGGATTCGTAATCACCACATCCTGATTAAAAACAGATTCACCCATCCTGTCTATAGATTGTTTTGATTCACTCTTGTTTGTTTCAATCCCCTTAGAATTCAGTATTCTTGTGATTATTCTGATATTTAAAGCATTGTCGGACCGGTTGATGACACTGGTCCTTATATTTACCTTAGCAGAAGATGCAGTTACCTCAGGAGTTGTTATACTGGTTCCCCATTGAGAGACATGAACAGGGTCAAGTACTTTTAACCAGACATGCCTGTAAATACCGGAACCGGAGTACCACCGGCTGTTTTCTCCCTCATTCCTTACCTTTACTGCAAGTATATTCTCACTTCCAAACTTCACCTTATCGGTAATATCAAACCAGAAGGAAGTGTAACCATAGGGGTGGCTTCCAAGTGATACACCATTGAGCCATATTTCAGAGTTCATATAAATACCTTCGAAGAGAACCACAAACCGTTTATTCTTTTGCTCTTCAGGCAGAATGAAAGTTTTTCTGTACCAACCTGTTCCTCCTGTAGTGAAACCTCCGCTCACCTGACTTATGGCATCCCGATTAAAAGGAGAAGTTGTCCCCGGAAGATCTTCGATGCTCCAGTCGTGAGGAAGATCCACTTTACGCCATAATGAATCGTCGAAACCGGGTTGTTCAGCATACTGGGCACCGCCAAGATGGAATTTCCAGTCAGAGTCAAATAAAACTGTCTGACCTTGAGTTTGCAGATTAAATATTAATAAAGTGCCGAATACTGACAGGGATATTAGTTTAGCTATCATGTGGTTATTTTAAGTTATATTAATTGCTTCCGAAATTGAATCTACAGGCTGCCCGTCCAGGATTTAAAAGGCTTTTAATTTATAGAGTTCCGGTCTGCCGGTTGACCAGAGCCGGGGTTCTACAATTGTAAATTGCTGTTTAAACCTGCTGAATTCCTGAGCCGGGATTGTCTGATCAGCATCACTTTTTGAGAATACTGTTTCCCCGTCGGGATCAACCAGGGTGTATTGGAGTGTTGCGTTCTTTGTCTTATCATACTCATTTTCAACATCAACCTGAACATTTAATACTGCAGACCGTTGAGTTACATTACTGTATGCAACCAGCAATCCTCCACCCGTTACCCGGATGCCGCTATAAAAATATCCGTTTGCCTTTATGCTGTCGATCTCACTGAATCTACAGTTTATCAGCTCAATGCCATTGGTCGTATTTCCATTTAATCTCCCGGAACCCGAAACCTGGATATTAATAATCTTTAAATATTTACAGTTTTGGGCTAAAACAGCAAAAGAATTCCCGGATTCAATAACAGCTCTACCTTCTCCATAAGAAGTAATTACAACAGGTGACTCTTTCGTCCCTTCAAGATTGTAAAATTTCAAACTTCCATGAAAATGGTTGGATCCTGATAAATAAATCTGATCTCCGGCTTTAAGTTTTTGTTGAGATAAGCGCTGTAAACTTTTCCACGCCTTTTCAGGTGAAGTTCCTGAGTATACGTCATTGCCTGCCTGGGAATCCACATAATACAGTGAACTATCAGCACTTTGTTTAATATCTTCTTTGCATCCGGCTATAAGAAGCAGAATTAAAATTGAAAGATAGATTATCTTACTCATAATTATAGTCTTAGACTAATTTCTGATGGTCCTAAGTCTGATAACAGAAATTGAAGTGCCGGGTAATTCCAGTTTGCGAAGATCCTCTTTTGTAAGAATCAGATTATCATTCCAAACCGGATCCGTATCATCCGGTCCTTTACTTTTCAGATGACCGGCTTTTTCAACCATTTTAACTTTGCAACCATCAATTATTAACTTTACCCAGACAGGACCCCCGTACTTATTGAGCAGATAAATATAGAGCACCCCTTCATCGGGGCTGAAGCTGGCAAAAGATCTGATATGCACAGTACCGGTTGTAGCAACCATTTTCTTACC
>DCVC01000357.1 GCA_002328625.1 Bacteroidales bacterium UBA2198 | reverse complement strand
CATCATTTGAGATTGTATAATCTGTCCTGAGACCGGTCGGAGTAGTGAAATATCCCGGAGACTTTAAGCCTATACGCCGAACCACCTTTTAAATTCCGCAATCCGTGCTTTGCTTATGATAATCTTTCCGGGAACGGAGATTTTCAGATTTATCGATAAACGGTTGTTAAAACATAGGTCGATATCTTTAATTGCAGTTTTGGATATTATATGCTGGCGATTGGCCCTGAAAAACAGCTCAGGATCAAGTATTTCGGTAAGTTCGTCAAGAGTAAGGTCAAAATTGCAGGTTTTTCCGTCAATCATTGCAGATTTGACTATGCCCGAATCAATATAAAAAGATGCCCGATGGGCACTTATGACCGGAATGAGTTTATCCCCTTTCGAGGGAATCGGAAAAGGTAATAATCAGATACCCTCCCAGATGAGTAAAGCTTATCGGGAACCTGCTTTTACCATTGCCGGATTCTTCAATTCAATGCAACATTGTTCCAATGTATAGTGCAGCTCCTGCGATTCCTGTTCTCTCGAGAATCCTGTTGAACCATCTTGCGGGAGCCGGTTTTTCGAGTAGAATGATCCGTTTGTCGATCTGGTTCATCAGATTATTCAGAACAGCTGTACTCCTGTCATATCCCCCTGGCCTGTTACGGGACAGCCACAGGCGCTTATTATCTTCCAGATAGTTAGTCCCGAGTTCCCGAAGTACCTTTAGTTGCGATTTTTGGTCATCAGAGCTAAGCGAGCTGCGGCTTTCTATATAGCTCTTCAGACCTGAGCCAAGTCGTATAAGCCGGATTGCGTTAAGGTATTCATCTTTAACCAGACTGCTGTCGGGAGTACCAACAGAGGATTTAATCAGAAGTTCTTCCTTTGATGCGAGAAAGTTATTTAATCCCTGGTAGTCAAATTTAAGTCTGTTTCTATATTGTTCAATGAATCCCTCAACCATTTCAGGGGCTATCTCTTTCATCATTTCACTTATACCGGTAATTATTTTTTCAAAAATCGCATTTACCATGATTTTATCCCGAAGACCTAACTGGAATGCCATCATCGAGGTAGTCATGTTAAGCATCGGAAATTCCTCAAAACGATAATAACGTCCAAGATCCAGGACAAGATCTCCCATGATTCCCTTCTTATCCCTGAATACATAACAGCTCAAAAATTTCCCCAGGGGCATTTCTTTTTCACTCCTGCTATTCCAGCTTAGGGCTGCCCCGGCTGTATAACCGGCATAGCTTACAGGGAGGTATTGCCAGTGTCCCATATCACCCCAGTCGGTTAGAAGCAGACCTTTTGCGCCGTTAATGGCTCCGTTCTTTGCTGCCGACCCTATGGTGGCAAGCATATTATCTGTACGACCCGTTATTGTGGTCCAGCTGTTGGTGCCGGGACAAACCATGTAATCAAGGCCGGCTTCCTGTAAAATCTTACTGTTCTTTTCAAAGGGATAGCCCGCTTCGTATCCCCAGTCGAGTAATGTAATATTTTTCGGGATTAAAGGTATGAGACCAGGATGCTTCAGGACGATATCTCCCCACATCAGCATCTTTTTACCCCTGTCTGTTAATAGTTTATGCATCTTCAGGGCATAATCGAGATATACCCTGCCAACTCCGATATTTTCAACCAGCGTGATGTAACCCTGAACAGGCAGGTTTTCGTTACGGATGAATACTATATTGCCTCCGCCGGCTCAGTAAATCTGCTCATCCGAAAATATGTTTTTCAGATATTTGCCGGCTTCGTCCTTTAACGAATCTGCAACAGAAAAGATGATCTTCCCGGGTAATGTATAGCTGCTTCCTGTGAACTTCACTTTCTTGGGAACAGGAATAAGGTTAAGTGTTCCTCTTTCTCTGTCTGTAGTTGCGGACGGAGCGGGAATTCCCAAATCTCCGGTTGCTGCCATAATTCCATTCACCCTTTTTGCCTGCTTGTTCTCAAGCACACTGTAATAGAAGTTCAGCAACATTACTATAATCAATAACAACCCTGAGATTGCCGAGAAAAGGTAGAGGAGCATATTTAATAGTTTTATCATAATAATAATTTCAATCTAATCTTGATAGCGCTGAACAGGCTTTAAATTCAGGTGCAAAATTGTTTCCAAATATAAAATATATTTCAATTACCATTAATCGGATCCATTGGCAATGAAGATGCAACATAAGCTAAATTAATGGTAACTGTAATCACTTAATCTGGAAACCATTTGTTTTTTACTACCACAAATAACAGATTGATATTACTTTAATAGCCATGAATCTTTATACTTCAAGGTCTGATGATACGCAATGATGGTCAATAGTAATGCAGTAATGCGATATGGAGATTCTTTACTGCGTTCGGAATGACGGCGAGGTTTAGGGAAGATAGAGGACAATGATTTTTATTAATAGTTTTTTCAGTATTATCTTCTTATAATAACCATTATCAATTGCAACCAAATTTATTTCACGGATTTACTGAACCAGGCAGACTTGATCGATAACAAAATAAATTTGACTTGTATTATTGTTTTTCATAAATTGTTAAGAAAAATTTATTCTTTGCTTTTAAGTCCTTTAATCTTAAGAATATGAAATCCAATAGAAATTTGTCAGCTATTATTTTTATTTGTTTTTTTGGAGTAACAGTTCTTCACTCACAGGAAACTTTTCTCTCTACGGGAGGAGTTGTCACAGGAAGTGGAGGCACAATAAGTTATAGTGTGGGTCAGGTTAATTATATAACAATAACAGGAACAAATGGCACTGTTGCTCAGGGAGTTCAGCAGCCATATGAAATTTCTGCTTTAACTGCTGTCCAAAAAATCCCGGGAATAAATATTGAATGCTTTGTTTACCCAAATCCGACAAATGGATTTATTAAACTTATTATAGAACCCTTTGACTTTGGGAATATAAGATTTCAACTGTTTGATATCAAAGGAGTAATGCTGCAGAATACGAAAATTGAAAGTAAAGAAACAGAGTTGATAATGGAAACTCTGCCTCCTTCAGTTTATTTTCTGAAGATTTTTAGTAATAACATTGAAGTAAAAGTATTTAAGATAGTTAAAAGATAAAATGCTATGAAAAACCTATTTACCCTTACGGCGGCTGTATTAATAACCCTGGTGGTTTATTCACAATCGCCTCTGAAAATGAGTTATCAGTGTGTTATTCGCAACTCTTCAGGTGCACTGGTTACTAATAAGACAATCGGTATGAAAATCAGCATTCTTCAGGGCACATCTTCAGGATCTGTTGTTTTCTCCGAGACCTATAATCCTAATCCTCAGACCAATGCTAACGGTCTGGTAACTGTTGAGATAGGCAGCGGAATATCTATTATTGGCAGTTTATCAACTATTGACTGGGAATCGGGGCCTTATTTTATAAAGACAGAAACCGATCCGACGGGTGGTACCACCTACTCAATAGTCGGAACATCTCAACTGTTAAGTGTACCGTATGCTTTATATTCCAGCACGGCAGGTAATGGTTTCAGCGGGAATTATGATGATCTGACGAATAAACCTGTTTTATTCAATGGTTTGTGGGAAAGTCTTACAGGCATTCCAGCAGGATTTTCTGACGGAGTGGATAATATTGATGATGCTGACAATGATCCCTTAAACGAGATTCAGACATTGAGTATAAGTGGTTCAGATCTTTCTCTTAGCAAAGGAGGAGGTACTGTTGTCATTCCAGGTGATAATTGGGGTTCGCAAGTCACAATCAGCGATGCCACACTTTCAGGCAACGGGACTACATCCTCCCCTTTGAGGATTGCCCAGCAGTCGGCTTCCAGCGGGCAAATATTGAAATGGAACGGCACCACCTGGGCGCCGTCTGCTGATTTAACCGGTGGATTTACTTTACCCTATGATGGTAGCATCTCCAACAGTGGTACAGCATTTAAAATAACTAATACCTATTCAGGTGGAGGCAGGGCTATTTGGGGATTTGGTACTGCCGGTGCCGGCGGAGTTATTGGTGAATCCACAACCGGTACGGGAGTTTTAGGTGTTGCAACTTCATCAACAGGAGTAAATCTGGGAGTTGTTGGTCATACCTATTCGAGTTCAGGAATAGGAGTTACCGGAAGTTCTTTCGCATCATCAGGTACAACTACCGGAGTTAAGGGCTATGTAGCATCAGCCAGTGGTTTTTCCGGTCATTTTACGGGGGGTAAGTTTTATGT
>DCVC01000161.1 GCA_002328625.1 Bacteroidales bacterium UBA2198 | reverse complement strand
GGCTCAGGGCTCAGGGCTCAGGGCTTAGGGCTTAGGACTCAGGGCTCAGGGCTTAGAACTAGGGGAAGTAAAACGGTAAACGATAAACGTAAAAGATAAACTGTGCATGAAGGAAGGGGGGTTAGAAAACAAATCCCACTCGGATTTCAGGATTGCTGTATATGCCATACCCTGAATCATTTAAAGCCCATAAGAACATAAAATTAAGTGCTGCTCTCCTACCTATCTGCTGACTGAACCCTCCTCCGGTCAGAATAGTATTTGTCATAAACCTTTCTGAATCATAAGGAGGCAGCCTGAAGAAAGCTGACTCAAGGCTAAGTGCTTCATATTCTGCATGCAGGAACAAGCTGCTATGAATACCCAGGGGAAGAACTGTATTCAGGTCGCGCAAAAAAATGAACTGTAAATAGGATCTCCCGCCGTAAATGGTGGTACGATCCTTATACAACTTATAAAATCTGTAATTCGGTCCGGCTGCAACTCCGAGTCTTGGAAATATCCAGATACCTATTATTGGTGAAAACTGTATATCTGTAATTGTGCCGAACTGGAGTCCGAAGCTTCCTCCATAAAAGAGTCTCTCTTTCAGAGGAGGGACATCCCTCCTGGCCTCCTGGCTGTAGCTTATTGAAAATGAGATAAAAACCAAAATCGTCACAAGAAGTATATAACGTGTAACACTTCTAACAGCTGATCCTGTGTCAAATCGTATCATCATCAAAAATTTGTAACTTTACATGTGGGCAATACAAATAAACGAAAAAAATAATTTATTAATATGCTTACAAACCTATGAATATAATAATAAACGGAGGGTCCAGGGGAATTGGCAGAGAAGTCACGTTGTTTCTGGCCAGTGATGTATCGCATCAGATTCTTGTTACGGGCAGGGATGAAAAATCTCTGAGAGACCTTGCAAGAGAATGCATTCATGAAAATGTTTCTTATCTGAAATTTGATCTGGCACTATTTGACGATCAGGCAGACGCATTTAAAGATCATGTATACACCAGGTTCAGCAAAATTGACATCCTAATAAACAATGCCGGTGCACTGATTGTAAAGGAGTTTATGAATATTTCAAACAAGGAGGCAAGGGTAATGATGGAGACAAACTTCTTCGGACCTGCCAGCATAATAAAGTTACTAAAACCCATAATGGCGAAAGGATCGCACATTGTGAATATTTCGAGTATGGGTGGTGTACAGGGCAGTTCCAAATACAGGGGACTCTCCTTTTACAGTTCTTCCAAGGCGGCGCTGGCAACACTTACTGAATGTCTGGCTGAAGAATTTTCAGAAGATCTCATCGCCGTTAACTGTCTGGCGCTGGGATCGGTTCAGACTGAAATGTTTGAAGCTGCCTTTCCGGGCAATAAAGCTCCTGTAAGTGCAGAAGAAATGGGCGAATTTATTGGGTATTTTGCTTTAAATGGGAATCGTTTTTTTAACGGGAAGATTATTCCGGTTGCACTTGGAAATCCTTAGTAATATGTTTTTATTTCCATTTTTCCGTCCAGCGCCAGCAATCCATTAAAAGCCAGGGCTTTAATCTCATCTTCTCCCGGATATACAATTACTTCGGCAATAAAGTCCACCATTGATTTTATTTTGTCGATATGTGATTGCTGGAAAGCCAATCCTCCTGTCAGAATAATAGCGTCAACCTCTCCTTTGAGGGCAGCAGCTAAAGCACCAATCTCCTTGCCTGTCTGGTAAGCAATAGCTTCCTTAATAATCTGAGCCTTTGGATCTCCATCTTCAGCCATCTTACAAACAGTCATGAAATCATTTGTTCCGAGATAAGCTACCATTCCACCCTTTCCTGTTATCATCGATTTTATTTCAGATTGAGTATAGCGGCCGCTGAAACAAAGATCAACAAGCTGCCCGCAAGGAAGGCCTCCTGAACGTTCAGGAGAAAAAGGCCCGTCTCCGTTAAGTGCGTTGTTCACATCGATCACCCTTCCTTTGCTGTGAGCTCCCACACTAATACCTCCACCCATGTGGGCGATTATAAGGTTAAGATCTTCATATTTTCTTCCTTTCGATTCAGAATAGGCCCGGGCAACTGCCTTCTGGTTGAGTGCATGGAAGATTGAAACTCTCTCAATTTCAGGATGACCTGAAATTCTTGAAACTGGATTCAGTTCATCGACCACAACAGGGTCAACTATATAAGCTGTAGCATTAGGAAGGGAATATGCTATATCATCGGCTATCAATCCTCCAAGATTACTGGCATGCTGTCCCCTCAGACCGGCAGCCAGGTCTTCTTTCATCTTCTTGTTAACTTTATAGATACCCGATTCAATTGGTTTTAACAGTCCACCTCGTCCAACTACAACGGCTATCCGCGAGAAATCTGTTTTTCTTGCTTCCAGCTCTTTCATAATCAAATCTTTTCTGAAATGGAACTGATCTGTAATTTTTTCGTAACCGGATATCTCATCGACAGAATGACGGAGGGTCTTCTCAAAAACCATCTGATCTTCTTCGAACAAAGAAAATTTTGTGGATGTTGAGCCAGGATTAATTGCGAGGATAAGTCGTTTTATCATTAAAAGATGCTATACTTTTCAGAATTGCTTCCTA
>DCVC01000268.1 GCA_002328625.1 Bacteroidales bacterium UBA2198 | reverse complement strand
TCGAAATACCATCCGAAACGAAGCGACTGAAGATGCAGCGGCTGGCGGGTTAACGCCTCCCGGCTTCATTGATTTGGATTTCAGCGCTTATGCAACTTCCTAACCGGACATTACTGGGTTCGGGTGTTTTTTTTTGGCGAAAATTTTTCCCGACAAGGTAAAGCAGGATGCTTTTTTGGGAAAGCGGAAAGGCCGCTGGGCCGTAGCATGGAGCACCGATACCGTAAAGGCCAAGCTCCCTGGCGGGTGCGCTCGCGCAGCCTTGACGGTATCGGTGCTCCACGCTGAACCTGCAGGTGGCGACGGCGAAGGAGCAGCTTTGCCACCCTCGCCTCCGGCGGGGCTCCGGCTCAAGAGCTGGTTATTTTCAAAGATCTACCCACAAATTCTGCGGACGAGTCGCTTCTTTAATAAATTCATAGTCTACTATAAGAAAACCCTCGGTAAGATACGCCAATGCCTTATAAAAAACTCGATCTTCTGCCGATCTCATCAGGAAACTGCAGAACTGGGGAATCCATTTATTCAAGTGCTCCTCAATAAAATTTTTCTGACATTTCAGATACTCTGAGACTTTATCCTTATCATTGTCATCAACAGCACGACAGACCAACCGTGATAGGTTTGCGATAAACTCAAATTCTAGTGCTATATGGTCCTCCGGTTCATTAAAATTCTTTGATACGCTGAAACCAGTCTCCCTGTAGACTTTCATTACCATATCTCTCGGCTCCTGCTTAACGAGATGCTCAGGAGAGAGGTATACAGATTCAGAAGTTGGCACAAACTTTGTTCCGACTATAAAGATGTAAGTGAAATCCCTTGCCAGGTCCAACAAGACTTCCTGTTTTTCATTGACAGTTAAGTGTCTTAGATTTTCCACACATTCCTTCAAAAGTTCTCCACCTTTTTTCAGTTGTTCAATGTCGGATTGAGCGGTTATATTATCAATATATGGCATCAATGAAAAAAGCATCTCCAGATATTCTTCGTTGACCTCTGTTTTGAAACTGCGGGATAAGAAATTATAAAACACTTCTCTTCCTGAATTGATGTCCTTGAATTCCTTTGAATCCATTACTGCTTTATTAAGGTTTTTCACTTATCTCTCCTCCTTCACAATTTTGGTTCATTCTGTTATTCCGTTTCTCTTTTTTTTGATTTGTAAATTATTACACATCTGTTTCTAGACTAAATTTCTTTGGATATGTAAGGTCTATTTTTAACTCTCTCAAGAAATGCTTAATACCTGCCCCCCCCCATACCGGTATATAAACCTTCCGTCATGTCCGGAGGAACAGGATTAAGTTGATCTCTTTATCGATCAGGAGATATTGCTAAATAGTAAAGAGAAATTTGGGGAAATTACCAAATTAATTTTATATTGTTATTATACTTTCTATATCTCAGCGAATCATACCTCATATGCAGAAGCTTTGCTGCGGCTCTCATATTATTGTTTGCCTTCTCCATTGCCTGTCTAATAATATCCTCAAGGATTGCCTCGATTGGGGCGCCTGTGTTAGACGGAGCAAACTTCCTCGATGCTATTTCAGATTCATCAGGAGGGTAATTAATTCCGGGAGCATTACCTGTTTTTGACAAAGGGGGTTGACGGGCTCAATTTTTAACAAAAAAGAGCTTCCCTTTTGGCAAGAATTAGAGAAAATGTCGCAATTTTTAATTAAACCAAGGCGATTTTCATCGTTGCGGGGTGCTGTTCCATTAGGATTTGGCCATCTGCAATAAACGGGTAATGCTCCCATTAATTCCTTAGTCTATTGATAAGACCCAGATATCCATATTTCCGTTCCTGTTTGATTCAAACAAAAGCTTCTCTCCGGAAGGCTTCCACCTGGGATACATATCAAATCCTGCGTATGTCATCTGCCTCAGATTTGTTCCGTCTGTATTAACCATCCACAGGGTAGCACGATAGCTTAAATCCCATGCCCAGAAAGCTATACGCCTGCCGTCCGGCGAGAATACAGGCCCACGGTCACCCAGTGTTTCACCCCCCGCTATAAGCGCGGGTTGTCCCTCTGCAAAATATTTACCTAGCGCAAGATCGGAGACCGCTGCAAGATAAGATACGTTGTCAGTCACATAATCTACTACTTCCGCCGTATAAGTTATATGACTGCCATCAGGACTCCAGTCACTCATCTGAATTGACTGAGGACCGTTCCAGATGTAAATCTCTGGTGAATCAAAACCGTTTTCAAAAGTCATAAATTGTTCAACTGTCAAATTGTAATCTCCTGCAGGAACCATTTTGTATGCCATCTTCGATCCATCAGGACTCCACTTCGGATTTGTCTCCATCTCCTCACCTTCTGTAAGCCTGTGGTGTTCGTTCCCGTCACCGGAGGAAACCCATACGTCCCAGTTACCTCCTGTCTGTGCCCCATAAGCTATATATTTGCCGTCCGGACTCCACACAGGCCTGTCCACAGCTTCCTGTGACTCAACTACGATTGCTGTATCGCTTCCATCTGTTTTCGATGTCTTTATCGCTGACTTGCCTGTGGTTTCATCATGCCCCCAGTACACAAGACGACTTCCATCAGGACTCCACTCAGGCCATGCATGCATTGCTTTTCCATTTGTTACCTGCTGCTTCCCTGAACCGTCGCTGTTCATTACCCATATCTGCCAGTTCCCTGTTCTGTCGGACACCCATGCAATACGGCTGCCGTCAGGACTCCACATCCCGTTTATATCCATTCCAGGGTCATCTGTGAGCCTCTTCAGTTTGCCGCTCTCTGAGGCTGTTTCTTCTGTGGAAGGTAAACTTACCGGTATTGTTACCTGTGGATTTTCAGAGGGAACAGGATACCCCAGACGATGGCAGTTGTAACATACGCTAATCTTTCCGGTAGGAATTATGAATCTTGTCGGCAGAGTCACTCTTGAAGGGAAGGGGTAATAATTACCCTCGTCTTTCAACAGGTAAGTCCTCACATAAATGAAATTCTTCATTGAAGATGCATAAGACATTGAATAATATTCAGCATCCGGTCCTGCCATACCGTTTCCCAGAATCGTATAGCGCAGTTCCTCATTAATACGCGGAGGCTCCTCATTATTGATGGCTGACTCACCGGCACTACTACCTCCGCCGCCTCCGCAGCCAAAAAGTATTACCGCTGTTGCAGTTATGGTCAAACCAAGCAAAATTAAAAGCTTTATCTTCATTTTAAGGGCTCCTCGCTATTCCGAGTG
>DCVC01000039.1 GCA_002328625.1 Bacteroidales bacterium UBA2198 | reverse complement strand
CGCAGATGCAATTCGTTCAGATCTTTTTGCCATGCCCTGTTATTTAACTTAAAGATTAACCCTTTAATTTTACCGGAAACGGCCCAAATATAAATCTTTTTTTTCAGGATTCAATTTCAGATGAGGCTTTTATGATTTATATCATATATTAAATGCCGTGCAGAAACGCCCAGTTTGGGTGTCTCTTAAAAATTGCCTCTAAACCCATTCCTCTTTCAGAACCTCACCTGATATGCTGATAATAATAAGCTTTACAGGTACTTTCCTTTCTGCTTTTGATGAAGCCGCTTTTACCATCTGTAACAGGCCGGTACAGCATGGAACTTCCATAAGCATTACTGTTATTGTGTTTATTTTTGCTGTTTCGATCAGGGCTTTAATTTTTTCCACATAGATTTCAGTATTATGATCGAGTTTCGGACATGCAATTGCGAGTGATTTACCTTTCAGGAATCTCCCGTGAAAACCACCGGCAGTGTAAGCCACACAATCAGCTGCAAGCAACAGATCCGCTCCCTTAAAATAAGATGCGTTCGGATTGATCAGATGCATTTGTACGGGCCACTGACGAAGCTCAGATTGACCTTTCTCCTGCATGTGAGAACCAACATATGTTCTTTCAATTACCCTCTCCCTCGATCCGGGACAACCTCCACCGTTATGGACATGGTGATGATTTTGATTCTCAGATGTAGTTAAATGTTCGTCCTGTTTTCCATGATTGTGAACTTCACTCAGCACATCATCAAGATTAAAGTCTAAATCTTTCCGGTTAAGTTTTAAATATTGTACACCTTCCTTCAGGTAAACAGTTTCACCATGATCTTTCAAATGTTTCAGATGTGCAATTATTGTGTTTCTACCCCTGCTTTTCATTTGTTCCATCACTCGGACTTCATTGTAAGGTTCAGCCTCCCTTTTTTCAATAGTTATGGCTCCCTCAGGACAATATCCGATGCATGCTCCCAGTCCATCACAAAGGAGTTCACTTATCAGTCTCACTTTACCATCGATTACCTGTAAAGCTCCTTCATGACAGTTTGGAACACACAGACCGCAACCATTGCACAATTCCTCATCAATCTTTAGTATATCCCTTTCCATATCGGTATAAATTTAGTTTTCCGGAACAAAAATAGGTATCGGATATGATCAGGATTGTAACAATTGTTACAATTTGTTCTTTTTTAAAACCTCAATGAAGCGTCATTTGCCATATTCGTCAGTGCGACATAAATCATTTTTGCCACATCTTCCATTATTTCAATGGTTAAGGCATCCGGATCATCACCGGGAAGGTGATAGAATACTTTCTTGTAAGCACCAGTTGTTCCAATTGACATTGTTCTGTACCCGGCCAGATTGAAAATAATGCCGTCACTCCTGGGGCGACCATAAAATTCCCCTGAGGACTGTGCTGTAGTACGTAAAGGGCGATGGATATATTTAGTATTTGCATCTTCAAAATAGGATAACAGGTTTTTAGCCGGACCTGAAGCGTTAACTGCCAGACCAGTGCCATTTCCAACCATGTCAAGATTTATATAAGTTATTGTTTGTTCTTTTGGAAATATTGGCTGTTGAGTGTATAATTTGCTTCCTAAAAGTCCGTTTTCCTCACCACCGAGCAAAAGGAACATAACAGATCTTTTCAATTCAATTCCGGATAAAGCCATGGCTTTTGCTGCGCCCATTATATCGACAACTCCGCTTGCGTTGTCGAGAGCGCCATTAACAATTTTCCCTGCCTTTCCTACTGCATCAAGATGAGCGCCTATAATAATCACCTCTTTTTTCAGTACGGGATCAGTTCCTTCGATCATCCCTATAACATTGCATCCTTTTCCTTCAGGATGCCGTGTTGTGTTGGCTTTTATGGTGACAACCTTTCCGGTGTTGAAAGAAGCAGGCTTCATGGTCTTTTTCATCCTGTCGGTAAGCTCTGAATTTGATGTTTTAAGACCGGCAAATATATCAGCAAGAGGTTGTTGTCCGATTCCGCAGACTATTATGGAAGGGTCATAAGAGATATTTGGATTTGCGCTTGCCCCATCAATATAAAGGAATCCGGATGCACCATGCTTAACTGCGTTTTCCAGCTTATATTGATGATAGCAATATGCTATCCACTTCTTATATTCGGGATTACTTGGATCAGTATAGGGGACATCCCTGTTTACCAGCACAATTTTCCCTTTTACATCGATTCCCCTGTAATCGTCATAATTAAGTTCCGGAGCAGTAACGCCATATCCGGCATATACCACCTCTGCTGTTATTTCACCGTTTCCTGAATTCATGCCCGGATAAAAATCTTCAGGATAGACATAATCCTTGCTTATTATCGAACCATCTGATTGACGTATTCTTAGAGTAAGGCTGCCTATATCATTAACAACTGTATATGGAGAATCGAACCACTGGAAATAGCTTCCATCTTCAGCGGCCGGTTTAATGCCCCATTCCCTTAATTTGCCTGCAACCCATTCCGCACTGGCAAGAAAACCCGGAGTACCGGTAAGTCTGCCCTCAAATTCCGGAGAACAGAGTTTCTCAACCCAGGTCATCATCTCTTCACTCGAAATTGTGTGAAAATGTTTTAACAATCTGCTTTCAAAGTCATCCTGTAGGAAAAGGTCTGTGGATATCAGGAATGCAGCAGCCAGAAATATGAGGATTATTCTTTTCATTTTTTTTTAAATGAGGTCATAAAAATAACAGAAAATAAGATTAAAACTATTTTTGCATAAAAAAGCCTATGTGTTATTCAATTCTTTCGAGGTCACCCTTGTTTCAGGGATTGACAGAAGATAAGATTAAAATGCTGTTGTCAGAGACTCCTCACCGCATAAGAAAATTCAGAGCCGGAAGTATGATCGCTCAAAGTGGAGAACCAGTTAATTCATTAATAATAGTGATCAGTGGAATAGTCAAAGGTGAGATGATCGATTCTGAAGGGAAGATAATAAAGATTGAAGATATTCCAGCTCCCGGAGCTCTGGCTCCGGCATTTATATTCGGGAACAAAGCATGGTTTCCGGTTAATGTAATTTCTGTTGTGCAAACTGACATAATGATAATTGATAAGAGTGTTTTCCTTAAGGTGCTGATGAAATGGGACAAAATACTGGTTAATTATCTTAACATGATCTCTGACCGTACCCAGTTTCTTTCTGAAAAGATCAAATTCCTGAATTTTAAAACCATCAGGAGTAAACTTGCTCATTATCTTCTGCAGAAAACGGGTAAAGAGATAGTTTCTTTTACACTTGATAAAACCCAGAATGAACTTGCGGAGTTTTTTGGTGTTACCCGGCCTTCAATTGCCAGGGCACTCCATGAACTGGAAGGGATGGGTGTGATTGAGGCTAAAGGCAAAAACATTAAAATACTTGATAAACAAAAGCTTGCAAGATTCTTTTAAACGCTATTTCAGCTCGGGCAAGATTATTGTAAAACAGGTTCCTTCACCTTCTTTGCTTTCCACAGCTATAGTTCCGTTATGGATCTTAACAAGCTCAGAACAAAGTTTGAGACCAAATCCTGTACCCTTTTCGTTTTCCGTACCGGGTGTACTAGAGATTTCATCTGATGTAAACAGATATTTTTGTTTAATTTCAGGGATACCTACCCCATTGTCACAAATTTTAAGTAATGTTCCTTCGCCGGTTGATGTTCTGTCTTTTAGTAAAATACTTATCCGTCCTCCCCTTGGTGTATATTTCACTGCATTCGACAGGAGGTTTCTTATTATGATATCCAGCAGATCCTTATCAAAAAAAGCCACCGAGTTTCCAACCTGCGTAAAATTAATTGATATACTCTTTTTATCTGCCGTTTCCTTGAAGATGCTAAGGTTGGTCAATATGATATCTGAGAAGTCACGCTTTGCGGGAGAAAATTTTATTTTATCCTCCTGACCTCTTCCCCATACAAGCATATTTTCCAGAAGACTTATTACCTGTTGAGCATACTGGATACTGGCGTTGGCAAATGTGTCATACTTATCCTTATACTCTTCTTCTTTCAGCAGGTTCAGCATATAAAGGATATTCACCACGGGGCTTCTGAGATCATGAGATATAACTGAGAATATCTTGTTTTTGAGTTGAAGTGTTTCTGATAATTGTTTGTTTTGCATGGCAATTTTTGAACTCTGTTTTTCAATTTCTTCCTGACGCGTTTGAATTTCAATCGTTCTTGTATTTACCAGCACTTCAAGGTTACGGTTCATAAATTCAAGCTGCCCGTGCAGTTTTTCTTTTTCCGAATAAGCCCTTACCCACTTATACAGGAGAAGGGCAGCCTGAACAAATACAAACAGGACCACTGTAAATGAGAGGATATAACCTGCCGAGCTGTCTGACTTCCCAAGTGAAACCATTATGTCGTGATATGCCCCAAAGAGAAGCAGGAGAAAAGTTAAGAAGTAAACAAAATCAATGAGCTTTCTATTGATAATACCCCTGAGGCTCTGAAAAAGTACATAACCAAGAAGAATGAGGATGGATGGATAAAAGACTAATGTTGCATAACTGAAGATCCTGACCGGAAGGAACAGAGTCAATATTATTCCCGGAACATAAAATACGGTAAGAATAACGGTGATTATTTTAAAATACTCTGAAGGATACAATTTAGCTGCAAACCAGTACCAGCCTGTCATAACTATGAATAATCCGATGTACTCAAACCTTACAATCCAGATCCAGTCAATTTGAACAATGTTATGAATGAGAAAATGTGATGTAAAGAAAGGTCTTAATGCAAGGCCTATGGTCGCAAGACTGAAAAATCCCATAAGCTGTTCCTTAGGATAGAGGATGAAGAAAAACAGAAAAAACAATGAAAAACCCATAAGTAAACTTATGGTTGCCCATTGCTCTGCCCATGACGAAGCCAGTTGCTTCTGGACTTCATTGAAAGTTCCTGTTTTCATGGGAAGCCAGAAACCACCGCGGCGGTGTTCAAAATTCGATACGTTGATAATGATCGACAAAGAGTCTGATTCGGGATCGAATCTGAAGAAATTTCTCTTATAACCGGCTTCAGTTGCTATTTCTGTGCTTCCAGGTATACCGTTTCCTCCCAGGTATATCCCGTTTACATATATATCGTAGGAAGAATCAAAAACAGGCAGGTCAAATCCTAACGATTTTCTGAATCCTGAAGGAAGTATAACTGTCAGCCTGTAAGTGGCGAATCCAACCCCTTCAGTTTTAATATTTGTTCCGGAATAATCGGTCCAGTATGATGGCACTTTCCCATAAAGATCGGGTTTCGGGTCGGAGCGACCTGAAAAATCGTGAGGACGAAGCATTTTATTCCAATAGAACTCCCATTCCCCGTTGAGCTTAATAACAAACCTTTCCTTATCTGGTATTTCCCTGAGATCAATAACACCTTTCCCAGCAGTTGGAGTTCTGCTATATGCATAACAATCTGTTAAATGCAACAATAGGACAAATGATACAAATAATATGCGGATTCTCATCTAATTTCGGGCTTTCAGC
>DCVC01000150.1:39712-41490 GCA_002328625.1 Bacteroidales bacterium UBA2198 | reverse complement strand
AGTGTTGACGATTGAAAATCAAAATGATACGAAATAGCAAGAAAGTAACAAAATGATTTTCAATGTCAAGGTTAACCCTGACAAATAATTGGTTCCCAATTATTTCGTCAGCCCTTCGGGTGATTAATTCATGTTTATGAATTAATCAGGTTAAAAACATAACAGGGTTTCTTATTTTGAGATTCTTAAATATAAATAATCCCGGCAGATGGCAAATGATGTTTAAACCTTTGTATATGATCTTTTTAAATGTGTTAGGAGCGATATTAAAGTTTTTATACCTGTAAGGGAAACATATAAAAGGAAAGAGAGCCGGGAGCTCTCTTTCCTTAATTAACCTAAACCTGATCGTAGAAGTGGCCGGACGGCCTTAGAGAAATGTTTCCTGTTTTATTATATAGACGTTTGTACAAAACAAATGTTGCAGGTATTTTTGTTAATGTTGTGTTAAAGTTTCCGGAGAATTTTCTTAATTTTTTCATCAGCAATAAAATATTTTCATAACTTGCAGTCAGTAAATTTGTGATGATTGCCAGTCTGAAATATCGCTTCATGATGCGACGTCTTGGCCGCCGGTTATATAACTGTCTTATGTTTTACGGCTGTCGGTAGACTGTTTCTGCAAACCAGGATTCATTCGACTTTTTCACCATCTTCTATTTCCCTTCTTTTAATTCAATATATGAAAGGATTGATTTTCAATGTAAAACGATATTCCATCCATGACGGACCTGGTATCAGGGTAACTTTTTTTATGAAAGGATGCCCACTCTCATGCTGGTGGTGTCATAATCCTGAAGGGATTAACCCTTTTCCCGAGACAGTTGAAAAAGTAGAAAAATTAGGGAATATGAAGTTCAGAAAGAGTGAGGAAGCAGGCAAATATTATTCAGTGTCAGATATTCTGGGCATTCTGGAAAAGGAAAGAATCTTTATATCTCAGTCAAATGGTGGTGTTACCTTTTCAGGTGGAGAGCCCATGATGCAGCATGAATTTCTGATTGAAGCTCTTAAAGCCTGTAAGGTTAATGGTTATCATACAACTGTTGACACGTCAGGATATTCCATGCCTGCAAATTTTAAAGCGGTTATACCACTTACCGATCTGTTTCTGTTTGACCTTAAGCATCTTGACGATGCGAAGCACAAAGAATATACAGGAGTTTCCAATATTGAAATAATCGACAATTTAAAAATGATACTTGAAAACATGTCATTTGTGATGATAAGAATACCTGTTGTACCGGGTTTTAATGACGACACTGACCATCTTGAAAGAATTAAAGTATTTGTCGATACATATAAGACAGATAAACTCCTGGCAATAAATCTTCTTCCATATCACAGGATCGGATCATCAAAATATAAGAAATTCAATCTTCCTTACAGGATGGATGGCGTTCAACAACCTTCATCCGCCAGGATGAAGGAACTTAAAGAATTCTTCGCCGAAACGGGGATTAAGGTTAAAACAGGTGGATGATAATTACTAAATCCGACAAAATGAAAATATCTGAACGAGTTAGAAAACTAAGGGAACAGAGTCTGAATGCCGTTGAAAGAATCAGTGCCGAACGGGCGCTTCTGATAACAGAGTTCTATAAGAGTGATGATGCGCGTGAGTTGTCATCTCCTGTGCGGCGCGCCAGAGCATTTGAATACCTTCTGATGAAAAAGAAGATCTGCATTAATGAAGGGGAACTTATTGTAGGTGAAAGAGGTCCCGGTCCCAAAGAGACACCAACTTACCCTGAGATCTCTCTCCATTCGGTAAAAGA
>DCVC01000150.1:33241-39668 GCA_002328625.1 Bacteroidales bacterium UBA2198 | reverse complement strand
AACAGGTTTCCTTCAGCTTAAAGATGAGATCAGGGAGAGCATGTCAAGGTTGGACTATAATATTGATGATCAGGCTTTTGAGAAAGCAGAAGAACTTAAAGCTATGAATATTGCCTGTGATGCAATCATAATGTTTGCGAACAGGCATGCAGAAGAACTTGAGAAACTGGCTTCGCATGAGACTGGTGTCGAAAGGAAAATTGAATTGCTGAACATGGCCGGAATTTGCCGGAAAGTCCCGGCCCATCCTCCTGAAACACTACATGAAATGCTTCAGCATTACTGGTTTATTCATTTAGGTGTTATAAGTGAACTAAATCCATGGGATTCTTTCAATCCCGGAAGACTCGACCAGCATCTTTTCCCTGTTTACCAGAAAGAGAAAGAAGCCGGAACACTTAAAGAAGAACAACTGTACGATCTTATGGGCTGCTTTTGGGTAAAGTTCAACAATCATCCTTCTCCTCCTAAAATGGGGGTGACTGCCAGCGAAAGCAATACATATACTGACTTCTGCCTTATAAATCTGGGTGGTGTTAAAGCTGACGGGAGTGATGCAGTAAATGAAATGTCATACATTCTCCTCGATGTTATAAAAGAGATGAGAATACTTCAGCCCAGCTCTATGGTGCAGATAAGCAATAAAACCCCTGACAGGTTTATTCATAAAGCTCTGGATATTATTAAAACCGGATTTGGCCAGCCTTCATGTTTCAATACTGAGGCAATTATACAGGAACTGTTAAGACAGGGTAAGAGCCTGGTTGATGCACGGAACGGTGGGGCTTCGGGTTGTGTTGAAACAGGCGCTTTCGGAACCGAAGCTTACTGGCTATCAGGATATTTCAACCTTGCTAAGATTCTGGAACTCACATTAAATGACGGATATGACAAGTTTACTAACAGGCAGGTAGGACTTAAAACAGGTAAAGCTGAAGAGTACCTTACCTTTGATGATTTGATAAATGCATTCAGAGAGCAGGTTAAATTCTTTGCTGATATTAAAATTAGAGGAAACAATGTGATAGAAAAGACTTTTTCCTCGTGGCTGCCTGTTCCTTTCCTGTCCTTGCTGGTTGAAGACTGTATTGTGAATGGAAAAGACTACAACTGTGGGGGTGCTCGTTACAACACAACTTATGTACAGGGGGTCGGTCTCGGAAGCATAACTGACATGCTGACATCAATACGTTATAATATTTATGATAAAAAGCTGATAAACTGGGATCAGATGATCAAAGCCATGGAAGCAGATTTTAAAGGATATGAGACAATACAGTATGAACTCATCTACAATACTCCGAAATATGGTAATGATGATGATTATGCTGATCAGCATGCAATTATGGTTTTTGAAATCTTTTATGATTCATTCAACGGCAGGCCAACACCAAGGGGAGCTGTTCACAGGGTCAATATGCTTCCCACCACTTCTCATGTATATTTTGGCAGTGTATTAGGCGCCACACCTGATGGACGAAAGGCTTTTGCACCTCTTTCTGAAGGAATATCGCCAAGTCAGGGTGTTGATAAACTGGGTCCCACATCGGTCCTTAAATCTGCATCAAAAATTGACCACTTAAGAACGGGAGGTACATTATTAAACCAGAAATTTTCACCTGAGTTTTTTGAAGATGAGAATAGCTACAGCTGTCTTACAGCATTGATACGCAGTTATTTCATTCTGGATGGTCATCATATTCAGTTCAATGTTGTGAATGCAGCCACTCTCAGGGACGCCCAGAAGCATCCTGAGCTTTACAGGGACCTCATAGTGAGGGTGGCTGGTTACAGCGATTACTTCAACGATCTTGGTGAAGATCTACAGAATGAAATAATCAAAAGGACTGAACACGGGATTATTTCTTCTTATCCCTTGTCTCATTAAACACCGAAGTGGCAGTAGCCACTATACTTGCAATATCTGTAAGATTTGACGGAAGTATCAAGGTATTATTCTGCTTTGCAATATTTCCGAAAGCCCCCAGATACTGTTCGGCTATCCTGAGATTGACAGCATTTAATCCGTTTTCTTCTGAAATAGCTGATGATATTGCCCGCAGGCCGTTTGCTGTTGCTTTTGCTACCTGTTCTATTTCAGAGGCTCGACCTGCAGCTTCATTGATCCGTTTCTGCATTTCACCTTCCGATTTTTTTATAAGCTCCTGTTTGTCACCTTCGGCAACGTTAATCTTTGCCTGTTTGGTCCCTTCCGATTCTGCTATTATGGCTCTTTTTTCTCTCTCGGCCCTCATTTGCTTCTCCATCGCATCCCTGATGGTCTGAGGTGGTGAAATATTCTTCACCTCATAACGGGTAACCTTAACTCCCCATGGTTCACTTGCCTTGTCAACGGCTTCAACAATTGATACGTTTATTGTTTCACGCTCCTCAAAGGTTCTGTCAAGTTCAAGTTTCCCTATAATGCTCCTCATTGTCGTCTGGGCTATCTGGATTGAAGCAAACCTGTAATTATCAATCCCATATGAAGCTTTCTGTGGGTCCAGTACCTGAAGGTAAAGAATACCATCCACTTCAACTGCAATATTGTCGCGGGTAATACATACCTGAGAAGGAACGTCAATTGCCTGTTCCTTGAGAGTATGTCTGTATCTGACCTTGTCAATGAAAGGGATAAGCACCTGGAAGCCGGCAGAGAATGTTGCTCTGTATTTTCCGAGTCGTTCGACAATAATAGCTGTTCTCTGCGGAACAACCTTAACCATTGAAGCCACCAGGATAAATCCCAAAAAGATTATCCCCAGAAGAATAAGTGTTGTGCTTGATGCCGTAGCACCCATAATAATAAATAAAGTACTTAATCCTGCCATTTTAATTATTTTTTTGGTTCAACAAAAAGTTTGAAATTCTCTTTCCCTTTTATTATAACAATCTGTCCCTCGTGGATGTCCTTATCCGATTCTGCATTCCATGAAGTCCCCTTAAAATCAACTTTGCCCTTTGTTCCTCGTTTAAAATCAGCAAGAGCGACTGCTTCTTTTCCGGTAAACTCATCCTCGACACTTTCCGATAAGCCCTCCTTGCTGAAAAAAAATCGCTTCTGAATTATCTTCCTGAGAGCTAAAAGTGAAAGAACTGAAGTAACTGCAAATACAATGACCTGCAGATTTATTCCGGGATTTGCAATCAGACATAACAGTGCAGTTATCCAGGCTCCAACACCGAAGAAAAAGATTACGAATCCAGGCAAAACTAGTTCTAATAGAAAAAGGACTAGACCGATAATAAACCAGATAAGTTCAGGTCTGGAAAAAATTGATGCATCATTCATAGTTTAGGATTTAAATTATAAGCGAGATTAAAATTATACTAAAGTAAAGATATATAAAATCAGAAAAAAACTCCAAAAATTCAGGGGGTTAATTCTTTTTTAATATAAATATGCTGTGAGAAGTAGAACAATCTAATTTTGTTGGATCTTGCTGTTGATATCTCTCATCCATGAGGTGACTCTTTTAGAATAGAAATTAAGATTCTCACAACTATAATCACCTTCCATCTTAATAAGATACCCTTTGTATGTTCCTGTGTCTTCATTAAACTGGTAACAGATGAACGATGTCGTTCCTGCGTCTGCTCCGACGCTTCTGGGGGCAGATACCTTACTTGAAGCCAGATTCGGTATCAATCCCGAATATTTCTGAAGATCTGCCCTTGATATGACCTTGCCGGAATGAATGCACTTTTCAAGGTTTTTGGCTACCTGTTCCTCTGTCAGGACAAACTCTTTATCGGGAAAATTCCACTCTTCGGGATTATTATAAACCAGTACATTACCTTCATTATCAATTATGAATCCGGCGTGTTGATAACCCCATGCATAATTAATATAGTCATGCTGAAAAAGGATGACCTGCTTTTCGTTAGTGGTATAGCTCTTCTTACATCCTGATAACGTAAATATCAGAATAACAACAGATAACATATAACAAAAGAGCTTTCTCATAAATATAAGCTGTTGTGAAATCACCTCAAAAATCGGGCCATTACATATATTAATAAAGTCTGATTATGTAAAGTTACTATTTCAGTCCGGGTTACAGCATGTGCCAATAAAATATTTTCAGAATACATTTATTTTTTGTAAATTGATGCAGTTATTAATTAATAGTTAAGAAACGGAGACCGGGCAAATGGAAAAATTCTTCAATTATTTCGACGACCGTTACAGAAGATCTGTTCTCAATAAGCCTCCCGAGGATGACGGGCCGGTTATTACCATATCAAGACTTACGGGATGTGATGCACGCGAAGTTGCACATAATCTGGTTATTAATCTTAATCAGAAATATGACGTAACTAAATGGCGATGGGTCGATAAGGATATCATATATGAGATCGCCAAAGAGCTCAACACAGATGCTCAAAGAGTTGAAAACTTTTACGAAGGCATCGAATTATGTGACCTTTCGGAAATGATTATGGCTTTCTCAGGTGGTTTTGTAAGTGATTTGAGGGTTAAGAAAGCCATTAAGGATGTAGTATTGTCAATATGCAAGGAGGGATATATTGTCATTGTCGGAAGGGGAGGTGTATCAATAGCCCGCGACATTAAGGATGCTTTGCATATAAAACTCACCGGACCATTTTACTGGCGGGTGGATAATGTTATGAGAAAGAAGAACATGGGCATAGAAGCTGCTGAAGAATATGTAGTTGCCACTGACGAAAAAAGGTTTAACCTTATTCAGACTTTTCTTGACAAAAAGCCTGTAAATATCGAATCACTTTTTGATGCAACTATCAATCGCGCTTCATACAGTATTATCGAGACTGCTGAATTGATAATGGCCTTGTATGAGAAAAAAGTCTGTCGCCAGATAAGCGAAAGAAAAAAAACGAGGAGTATTTGTTAGAATCCGCTTATTTCACCGACTCTCTTTATATGGACACTTACCCTTTTATCAAGGCTCTTCCTGTAAGCATCCCAGTCAGTAATTGGCTCACGTGCCACACCACTCTCTATTGCGGCTTTGGCAACGCACGAGGCTACACATGAAATAAGCCTGGGATCAAGGGGTTTGGGAATAATATAGTTTTTTCCAAATTCAAGATTATCAACATTATATGCCTTCAATACTTCAGCGGGAACAGGTTCCTTTGCAAGCGCTGCAAGAGCTTTCGATGCAGCAAGCTTCATCTCCTCATTTATTGTTGAGGCTCTTACATCCAGGGCTCCTCTGAAAATAAAAGGGAATCCCAGGACATTATTAATCTGATTAGGATAATCAGATCTTCCTGTTGCAAAAATCAAATCACTTCTGGTAGAAGTAGCATCTTCATAAGAAATCTCAGGATCGGGATTTGCCATTGCAAACACAATGGGATTATCAGCCATTGATGAAAGCATCTCTTTTGTCATCAACCTGGCACTTGATAATCCAAGGAAAAGGTCGGAACCTTTTACAGCTTCAGCGAGGTTATTAATATCCCTGTCAGTTATGAACTCCTGCTTGTATTTATTGAGATCTTTTCTTTTTCTGTTAATAACCCCTTTGCTGTCAACCATTACAATATTCTCCTTTCTCACTCCAAGGGATAGATAGAGTCTTGAACACGAGATGGCAGCTGCACCTGCGCCGCAAACAACCATTTTTAATTCATTAATCTTCTTCCCGGTTATCTCGAGTGCATTAATAAGCCCGGCACCTGAAATTATTGCAGTGCCATGCTGGTCATCATGAAAAACCGGAATGTCCAGCATCTTTTTTAATCGGGTCTCAACCTCAAAACATTCAGGGGCTTTTATATCCTCAAGATTAATACCACCAAAAGTGGGAGCGATTTTGGCACATATCTCAATCAGCTTGTCAGGATCTTTTTCATCAATCTCAATATCAAAAACATCCACGTCTGCAAAAACCTTAAAAAGTAGTCCTTTACCCTCCATAACCGGTTTGCCGGCCATTGCCCCGATATCTCCCAGCCCTAGTACTGCTGTTCCGTTTGATATAACCGCTACAAGATTACCCTTAGCGGTATAATTATATACATCTTCAGGTCTCTTTTCAATCTCCAGGCAGGGATAGGCAACACCGGGAGTGTAGGCAAGACTGAGATCATACTGTGTGCAATAAGGTTTGGTAGGAATTACCTCTATTTTACCGTGACGACCTCTGCTATGATAGAGAAGGGCATCTTCTTTTGTTATTTTGGGCATGGAATGAGGATTTGGTTTCTGGAAATATTTACATTTCCAAGTTACAACTATAAATCCGGAATAAATATGAAAAAAATCAGTATACATCAATATTCAATATCATTTACAGATATTTTCACTTTTGACCGTTTATTTTTTGCAGTACCGACAAAATTAAATACATTCAACGTCGGTTTTTTCATTTAACCTGAAAAATTCATAGAATTTTTCACACGAAGAGTTGACGATTGAAAATCAAAATGATAC
>DCVC01000150.1:30758-33194 GCA_002328625.1 Bacteroidales bacterium UBA2198 | reverse complement strand
CCCTTCGGGTGATTAATTCATGTTTATGAATTAATCAGGTTAACATAATACAACCTTTTTATACTATTATATGGAGAAAAATATAGCAATCGGAGTCGATATAGGTGGAAGTCATATCAGCTGCGCGGCAATTGACCTTGCAACATTTGAGATAATAAGAGAAACAATCACTGAAAGCGCAGTTAATAATAAGGCACATGCAAATGATATTATCGGAGTTTGGGCAGATGCACTTTCTGATGTGATAAAAAAGATTGGGATTGATAGAATAAAAGGGATCGGTTTTGGTATGCCAGGACCCTTTGACTATGTGAAGGGAATAAGCTACATAAAAGGGGTGGCTAAATATGAACATCTGTTTGGCTGCTATGTCAAAGACGCTATTTCCGTCTCTTTGAGTGTTCCTAAGAGTTTCCCGATTAGATTTATGAATGATGTTTCTGCTTTTGCAGTAGGAGAGGCACTTGTTGGTAAAGCTGCAAATGCAAAACGTTCGATGTCAGTAACTCTCGGTACGGGATTTGGATCTGCTTTTATCGACAACCGTATTCCTGTCTGCGACGGGTCGGAAGTTCCGAAACTTGGTTGTGTTTATCATATTCCTTACAGGGAGAATATTGCTGATGATTATTTTTCCACACGGTGGTTTCTGGGAAATTACAAGAAACTGACCGGAAAAGAGATGAATGGAGTTAAAGAAATTGCAGAATTGGCCTTAACCGACAAAACTGCGATGGATCTTTTCATTGATTTTGGTAATGACCTGGGAACTTTTCTGGCCCCTTACCTTATCAGATTCAGAGCAGAAATTGTTGTTGTAGGCGGAAATATTTCCCATGCATATAGTCTTTTTGGAGACTTCTTCGAAAGAAGGCTGAGAAAAGAAGGTTGCAGTTCCGATGTAGCTCTGTCGGAACTAAAAGAGGATGCTGCTCTTATCGGGAGTGCATATCTGCTTGACGACAGCTTCTGGAAATCAGTACAACATGCCCTGCCCCTCATGTAATCCCTGAACCTCAAACCATTAAACCATTAAACCATATTTATATGAGCAGAAAGATTGATCTGAAAATAGTATTGCCTGTTCTCATGGCATTTTTTGTAATGAGCTTCGTCGACCTGGTTGGAATCGGGGTTGATCGTGTAACCAAAGATATGGATCTTAGTGCAACCATTGCTCAATTGATCCCTTCCGCTGCCTTCCTCTGGTTTCTGGTTCTTTCCGTTCCCGTTGGTATTTTGCAGGCCCGTCTTGGAAAGAAAAATATGTTGAATATAGGTATGGGGGTAACTGCTCTTGGGTTACTGGTACCTTTTTTCTTTTACACGTTCGGAATGGTACTTGTCGGCTTTGCACTTCTCGGGGTAGGAAATACAATTGTTCAGGTTTCCGCAAACCCTCTTATGGTAGATGTTGTGCCTGAGGACAGAGCATCAAGCTTTCTCAGCTTTTCACAGTTCATAAAGGCAATTGGCTCCATGCTTGGGGCTCCTCTGGCAGGAATGTTCGCAGCAAGGTTTGGAGACTGGAAGCTAATATTCCTGGTTTTCGGGGTAGTGTCTGTTCTTTCAATACTCTGGCTGGGTTCCGTAAAAGTGGAAGAGACCAGATATGAAGGACCAAGACCAACATTTGTCTCTGCTTTCAAGCTGCTCGGTAATAATTTTATCCTGCTGATGGTTCTATCCATTTTCCTTGTGGTGGGTGTGGATGTTGGATTTAATTCCAATTCAGGACAGTTTTTAATGAAGCAATTCGGAATTGAACAAACCGCAGCTGAATCAGGCAGAAGTGTTTATTTTCTGGGTCGTATGCTTGGAACATTTGCAGGAGCAATAATGCTTACCATGATTTCTCCCAGGAAGTTTTTCATGTGGACATCGGTACTCGGGATATTATGCCTAACGGCAATCATTATTGTGAAATCAACTCTAATGGCATGGGGCCTTGTATTCCTCATCGGCCTGGCAGTTGCTAATATTTGGCCCCTGGTGTTTTCCATTACTGTAACAAAATACCCGACACGCAATAACGAGATCTCAGGTCTTGTAATGATGGCAATTTCGGGAGGTGCAGTGGTTCCGCTTCTGGTCGGATGGATAAGCGATATAAGCACCATTGCGCTTGGAATGTCACTTTTGATAGCCTGTATGATATATTTATTTGCGGTTTCAGTTTATTGCCTGAAGAAATAAGTTAATTAACGCCAAATGAAAAACAATAAAATGGGCAGACGTGATTTTCTTATAAAGAGCACATCTGCCACACTTGTGTTTACCATTATCCCCCGGCATGTGCTTGGCGGTCAAAATTATTCGTCCCCTAGTGACCAGCTTACAAAAGGTATTATAGGGGTTGGGGGTATGGGCCGCGGACATTATGAATATGAAGGAACCAGATTACTTGCTGTATGCGATGTTGATAAAAACCACCTC
>DCVC01000150.1:17755-30642 GCA_002328625.1 Bacteroidales bacterium UBA2198 | reverse complement strand
ATTAAAGTGGTTGAAGCTGTAAAGAAATATGGCAGGATGTTCCGGCTTAATACCTGGTTCCGGTTCAAAGACCAGTTCTATGGTCTGGGCACAGCAGTAAAGCCTCTTAAAAAGCTGGTCAACAGTGGTGTATTGGGCTGGCCGTTGAAAGTAACAGTTAGTGGAATAACAGGTTATGACTGGAAATTCTACTGGAGCGGACTTCATAATCTTAAACCGGAACCTGTTCCGCCAGAGTTGGACTATGAAATGTGGTTAGGTCCGGCCCCTTATAAACCTTACAACGCTGAAAGAGTACATTCCAAATTTCGTGGATATTGGGATTATGACGGTGGCGGCCTTGGTGATATGGGACAACATTACCTGGATCCTGTTCAGTATCTGCTGGGCAAGGACGAAACAGGACCTGTTTCCGTAGAGATTGATGCACCCCAGCAGCATTATGATGCAGTAGGATCGTGGAGAAGAATAACATATACGTATTCTGACGGTTGCCAGATAATCCTCGATGGTGAAAACCGAGATAATGATGCCGCTTATATCGAAGGTCCCAACGGAAAAGTGTTTAAAGGATTCATTTCGGATATTCCGGATATTCAAAAACTCATAGATTCACTTCCCGACCCGGATCCACAAATATCAACGTTCTCCGAATCGGTAAGAACAAGAAAGAAATTTGCTCTAAACGAATCCAATGGTCACAGATCGTGTTCAATTGTGAATCTGGGAGTGATTGCCGTAAGATTAGGAAGGAATCTCAGGTACGATCCTGTTAATGAGCAATTTATTCATGATGACGGGGCCAACAAACTTATTAGTCAGCCAATGCGTGATCCCTGGAGAATATGAAACTTAATCAAAAACCTGAAAACTTGAATATATGAAAATGCATAAGATACTTTTTATTAGTTTTTCTCTCCTGTTTATTTCACTAAACGTCAGCTCTCAGGATAAAAGGACTATTGAAACAAAAATTGCCGACCTGCTTGCGCAATTCCCTGCAAGAGATATTTCTTCTACAGATAAACTTATGATTGATGTGCTTTCCCTTGGTGAAACAGGGATAAGACAGATTTGTGATCAGGTCATACCGGCAGGTACGGGAGATGACACATCTCCAAGATTTGCAGTTGAAAGCTTATCACGCTTCCTTTCTCAAGCCGGTAAGGAAACTGAAAAAAAGTTCTGGGAAAAAGTCTGCATCGATTATGCTTTAGTTAAAAATGATAAAGGAGTTCAGGATTTCTTTATTAAGCAACTCCAGATTATAGGGGGAGATGCTTCAGTTGATGCACTTAAGTCATACCTTTCAGATAAGGATATATGTGGACCGGCACTTGCAGCAATTTTATCTGCAGGAGGAAAGAGTGCCGAAGCAGCACTTGCCGGGGCACTTAAAAACAGGGAGCTTCCATGCCCGGCTGCAGTAATGAACGCACTTGCATCCATGAAATCACAGATTGCTGTTAATGAGTATATTTTCTGGGCCTCTGACATTAATGTAAACACTAGAGCCTCTGCCTTTAACGCTCTGGCACAAAGCGGAAATCCTTCAGCTTATCCTGTACTTCTAAGAGCTGCCAAAGAGGTTTCATACAGATGGGAACGTACAGGAGCCACGACGGCACTGCTAAACTATGCCAGGAATACAGGGCAGGGAGGAGATATTAAGACAATGGACAAGATCTGCAAGCTGATAATGAACAAGTGTAATGACAAACTGACAATTCAAAACAAGATTGCAGCTATGAGGATATATGTTGGTTTTCATGGACTGGATGCAAAGGGAATACTTATTAAAGCAGCAAATCATACCAGCAAAGCCTACAGAAGTGCGGCACTTGAAGCATCCCTTTCAATTCCCGGAGAAGATTTGGTTCAGACATGGATCGATTTTTTCCCGAAAGCAATCCCGGAAGCAAAACCGGAGATCATTTCCATGCTGGGAACACGTGGTGATGAAGTGGCATTACCACTGATCACTAAATCGATTTCTAATCAGGATAAGCAAGTACGAACTGAAGCTGCTGCTTCACTTACGAAGATCATCGGAACCAGAGCCATTCCTTTCCTTATTGATTATTTATCAGCTTTTACAGGACCGGATGATCAGGAAGCGGCGAAATCAGCACTTATGACAGTAGCAGGAAGAAATGATATATCGCTCCTGAGGCCTGTTCTAAAAGAAGGTACCGATGAAGCCAGGAAAAGTGTTATCGAACTTATGGCCTGGAGTAAAGGAAATCAATATTTCTCAGAAGTTATGCCTTATACATCCTCCCAGAACGAGGTTGTCAGAACAGCGGCATACAAAGCACTTAGAGACCTGGCATCACCAGATAATCAAAAGGAATTGATCGAACTTCTTTCATCTACAGATAATGTTTCATATATTAATATTATTCAGTCTGCTCTGGCAGTTGCGGCAGTTAAAATCCCTGAATCTGAAAAGAGATCAGAGTTATTGATAGAATCTCTTAAATCAGATGAAGTAAACCTTAAAATGAAGATAATTCCGATACTTGCAAAAACAGGAGGAAGAGAGGCACTTGACCTGGTTCTTAAAGAATTTGAAAGCGGGACTACCGAAATGCGTGACCTCTGCTTTATAACACTTACTTCATGGAGCGATTATACAGCATCTTCTGCATTGTACGAGATATGTGCTTCAGGTAATAAGACCTTTGAAGAACCTGCTTTTAAAGGATATGTCCGACAGGTCAGAACAGCCAATCTGCCTGACGATCAGAAACTTCTTCTTTATCGTAAGATAATGCCCTATGCCCATAGCTCTGAGCGTAAGAATGAGATCCTTGTTGAAATAGGGAAACTTAAAACATACCAGGCGCTTTTCTTTATTTCAGACTATCTTGATGATCCTGCAACATCCGCAACAGCTTCAAAAGCAGCAATGTATATTGCTCTTCCTTCTCTAGATTCAAAGGCAGGTATGTACGGAAAGCTGGTTAGAGAGATCCTTACAAGAGCCATAACAGAACTTACGGGCCCGGAAGCTGAATACGACAAAGAAATGGTAAATAAGTATTTGATATCAATGCACCCGGATGAAGGATTCAAATCGATGTTTAATGGTAAGGATCTTACTGGCTGGCAGGGACTTGTAGAGAATCCTATAGCACGTTCAAAAATGAGAAGAACCGAACTGGAAAGGAAACAGGCTGAAGCAGATGTTATGGTGCCAGCAAGCTGGACCGTCCGCGATGGCTGTATCTGGTTCAATGGTAAAGGGGATAATCTTTGTTCCATTGTGCAATATGGTGATTTTGAATTACTTGTTGACTGGAAAATTTCCAGGGGTGGTGATAGCGGGATATACTTAAGGGGGACTCCTCAGGTCCAGATATGGGATACCTCCAGGGTAGAAGCAGGTGCACAGGTGGGTTCCGGAGGATTATACAACAACCAGAAAAATCCTTCCAAACCACTTAAAGTTGCAGATAATCCGGTTGGTGACTGGAATACATTCAGGGTAGTAATGATCGGGGAGAATGTATCAGTGTGGCTTAACGGTGAACTAGTTGTGGATAACGTCATCATGGAAAATTACTGGGACCCCAGTATCCCAATCTTCCCAAAAGGCCCGATTGAATTACAGGCTCACGGTACTGACCTTGCATTCAGGGATATTTATATCAGGGAAATAAGAGATTCCGAATATAATCTTACTCCGGAAGAGATAACCGACGGATATGTTGCACTTTTCAACGGGCGTAATCTTGACAACTGGATCGGTAACAATGTGTCGTATGTTGCTGAAGACGGAATGATCGTTATCAGGCCCGAACAGGGCAGCGGCGGTAACCTATACACCGACAAGGAGTATTCCGATTTCATTTTCAGGTTTGAATTCCAGCTTACACCTGCAGCAAACAATGGTCTGGGAATAAGGACCCCTCTTAAGGGCGATGCCGCTTACGTGGGTATGGAACTGCAGATACTCGATGATACTGCCCCTGTTTATGCAAATCTGAAACCATACCAGTACCATGGGTCGGTTTATGGAGTTATTCCAGCAAAAAGAGGATACCACAATCCTGTCGGAGAATGGAATTATCAGGAAGTCTTTGTGAAAGGAACACATATAAAGATCACACTTAACGGAACAGTTATTGTCGACGGTGATATATCAGGACCAAGAGACAATAGTACAATGGATGGGCTCGATCATCCCGGACTGAAAAACACCAAAGGATATATCGGATTTCTGGGACACGGATCAGTCGTCAAATTCAGGAACATAAGGATTAAGGATATTTCAAAGTAAAAACAGGACAGCTTACTCTGTGTCCCTCTATGTAAAACCTCTGTGTTCCTCTGTGTAAGTTCATACACTTCTTATTAGTTACACAGAGGAACACAGAGATATTCACTGAGGGCACGGAGGGCCAAAAGGAGTTAACTAATTTAAAATAAGTGTCTTATATGAAGCAAAGTATTTCAATTCTGATTGTGGTCATTCTCTTTGTATCGTGTTCCGTAAACAGGCCGCCGGAACCTTATGGCCCTCTGCCATCGGAGCGCCAGATGGAATGGCATGGGATGGAGTATTACATGTTTGTGCATTTTACTGTTAATACATTCACGGATAAAGAGTGGGGGTACGGTGATGAGGATCCATCGGTGTTCAATCCTTCTGAACTGGATTGCAGGCAATGGGCAAGGGTAGCACATGATGCGGGTATGAAAGGGATAATAATAACTGCCAAGCATCATGATGGCTTTTGTCTGTGGCCTTCGCAATATACCGATCACTCGGTTAAGAGTTCTGCCTGGAAGAACGGACAGGGTGATGTGCTGAGGGAACTGCGTCAGGCTTGCAATGAATATGGTCTTAAGATGGGAGTATATCTCTCCCCATGGGACAGAAACAGCACCGTTTACGCCACTCCTGAGTACCTGGTATATTATCGGAACCAGTTGGGAGAACTCCTGACGCAATACGGTGAGATTTTCGAGGTATGGTTTGATGGGGCAAACGGAGGTGATGGTTATTACGGCGGTGCAAGAGAGACAAGAAGAATTGACAACAGGACTTATTACGACTGGCCTAATACTCATAAGACAGTCAGGGAATTGCAACCAATGGCAGTTATGTTTAGTGATGCCGGGCCCGATGTACGCTGGGTAGGGAATGAGAGTGGAATAGGAAGCCTGACAAACTGGTGCCTGCTTAATAAGGATGATATGTATCCGGGAGGCGATTTTGCAAAAATTCTGGGTGCAGGGCATGAGAACGGGACCCACTGGGTTCCCGCAGAAGTTGATGTTTCAATAAGAAGAGGCTGGTTTTATCACCAGAGCCAGGATTCGATGGTAAGGTCACCTGAGAACCTGATGGAATTGTATTATTCTTCAGTAGGACGAAACTGTAACCTTCTTCTTAATGTGCCGCCTGACAGAAGAGGTTTGATTCACGAAAATGATGTAAAATCACTTCTGACTTTCAGAGAATTGCGCAAAAAGGAGTTTGCCACCGAGCTGGCGAAGGGAAAGGCAGCAGTATCTTCAGTTTCAAGAGGTAAGAACTATTCAGCAGGAAAAGCAAATGATGGAGATCCTGAAACTTACTGGTCAGCTCCTGATGAAATAAAATCTGCATTTCTAAAGATTGACCTGGGAATGGAAACTGAAGTAAACAGGATTTTACTCCAGGAATATATCAAATTGGGTCAAAGAGTAGAGGAGTATAAGGTCGAAGCTTTTATCGATGGTGAATGGGAACAAATAATCGACGGAACAACTATCGGGTATAAAGTAATCCGTAAATTTCCTGCAGTAAAAACCTCTCAGATAAGAGTTACCATCAGTAGATCAAAAGCCTGCCCGGCTATCTCCAATATAGAATTGTTTCGTGCTCCAGGAGAATGACAGCAAGTCTTCGCTAAAGCTATGTCTTGTGAGGAACGACTTGCACTTTGAGGAGCGCCGCGGCGAACCGAGCCCCCGCTTTGCGGGATAAACTCCGGCGAGCTCGGCGAAGCCAAATCCCGCCTTGCGGGAACTGTACAACTATTTAGCAGGAATCCCGACCGTCTGAGCCAGTATTATTACCTGATTGGTTCTGAGCCCCATTTCGGGAGCAAGTTTGGCTTTCGGTACCAGGCCTCTTACAACACTTCCGAGGTTTTCTGAAGCACAATACAGATAGACGTTTTGGGCAATGAAGGCTGTATTTGCCCATGATGACAACAGATCTGAATCTTTTATTTCATCCCCTTCTTTCTTGCCCATTTTGCTTAAATCAGCAACATAAACCAGATTAACCGGCGCTTCAGCAACGAAATCCTGAGTGCCGGTCAGTGCCCGTATATCCTTGTTATGTACCTGTTTCAGATTGTTTGTTTCTGCATCATAGAGGTACAGACCTGTTGACACAGTAACATAAACATCAATCTCCTGAATATTTCGGGAGGAGGGTGCTGTCCTTTTTTTATCGGCGGGTCTGTTAATTCCCCAACCTGCCCATAAAAGGTCAGAAAGCTGCTGTATGGTAAGATCATCCTTTGTGAATGTCCTTATCGATTGCCTTTCATTCAATGCCTGCATAAGGGGTTTCCCACCTGTTGTATTTGGCGCAGGCAGAACTATATCCTGTGAAAATGCCTCACCAAAGGCGACATTTAAGATAATCAGACATAAGAAATACAGAATTCGATTTTTCATAAAATGATATACTTTAAAAGGTTATACTTTCCGAAACATCCTTGCAACCTTAACTGCACCGGCTACTCTTTTCGTCAGTCCGTTCCAGTCTTTATTAAGAACGAGTTCTTTTGTAATAAGATTTGATCCTATTCCTACGCATGTAACCCCTGCTTCAAACCATTCCCTGAGATTGTCAACTGTAGGTTCAACTCCTCCGGTAGGCATAATGCTTGTCCAGGGACATGGCCCTTTTACTGATCTGACAAAATCAGGACCTCCGACAGATGATCCCGGAAAAATCTTAACTATCTCAGCACCAAGTTCTTCTGCCTGGCTTATTTCTGAAAGTGACCCGCAACCGGGCGACCATAAGATCTTTCTTCGGTTACAAACTCTTGCCATTTCAGGATTCAGAACAGGGGAAACAATGAAATTTGCACCGAGCTGAATATAAAGCGAAGCTGTTCCTGCATCAATTATCGAACCTGCTCCGAGAACCATTGCCGGGAACTCTTTTTCAGCCCATCTATTGAGATCACTGAAAAGATCATGTGCATAATCACCTCTGTTTGTGAACTCAAATACCTTCATGCCGCCATCGTGACAGGCTTTTATTACATTCCTGCATATATCACGATCTTTATGATAGAATATTGGTATAATCCCTGCTTCACGCATTTTGATAATCACATCTGTTCTTTGAAAGCGTGCCATATATCTTGATTTGTTAATACAAATTTATTTAAAATTATAAATGATACAAGTTTTAATTGTTCAAGTTCTGCAAGTCCTGCACAACCTGCACAATTTTTTTCCAAATTCCTTTTATCTTTTATCTTTCTTTATATCTATCTTGCAGTACAATTACAAACAATGGCTTTAAATTATATCTGGATAGCATTCTTCCTGATAGGTTTCATAGTAGCGCTCGGGCAGCTTATCTTTTCCGGTAATACACAGATATTCAATGAGCTGGTTGATTCAATCTTTGCAAATGCCAAGACAGGATTTGAGATATCTTTGGGTCTGACAGGAGTACTGACCCTGTGGCTGGGATTAATGAAATTGGGAGAGCAGGGTGGTGTGGTTGCCATCCTTGGCAGGCTGTTTGGCCCTCTTTTTCAGAGACTTTTCCCTGAGCTTCCCAGGGGGCATCCTGCCTATGGATCAATAATCCTTAACTTCTCGGCAAACATGCTGGGACTTGACAATGCGGCAACTCCAATGGGCTTGAAAGCCATGAAAGAGATGCAGGAAGTAAATCCTCACAAAGAGACTGCTTCAAACGCACAGATCATGTTCCTCGTGCTTAACGCCTCGGGGCTAACAATAATTCCGGTGAGCATTATTGTTTACCGTACACAGCTCGGTGCAGTTAATCCGGCAGATATTTTCATTCCTATAATGATAGCAACTTTCGTGGCTACTCTTGTCGGACTTATAAGTGTTGCAATTGTTCAGAAGATTAATCTTTTTGACAAGGTTATTCTGGCCTATCTTGGAGGGTTGTCAGTAATAGTAGGAGGTATAATAATCTATTTCAGCAACCTGCCAAAAGAACAGATCACAAACGCTTCCACTTTTGCTGCCAACTTTTTACTGCTGGTTATCATCATGTCATTCATTGTCCTTGCGCTTATCAGGAAAGTGAATGTTTATGATGCATTCATCGAAGGAGCCAGAGAGGGTTTTGGAATAGCAATTAAGATAATTCCGTTTCTTGTAGCAATTCTTGTAGCAATTGGAATATTCAGGGCGTCGGGCGCCATGGATTTTATAATCTCGGGAATGGCAAAGTTTTTTGCATGGATAGGGTTTGACACACAGTTTACCGGTGCCCTGCCTGTCGCATTCATGAAACCATTAAGCGGAAGCGGAGCAAGAGGATTGATGATCGATGCAATGACCACCCACGGAGCCGATTCTTTCATCGGTCGCCTTGCATGTACCCTTCAGGGAGCTACCGATACTACTTTTTATATAATTGCTGTTTATTTCGGTTCTGTGGGTATAAAAAATACACGACATGCCGTTGGCTGCGGCCTGATAGCTGACCTGGCAGGAGCAATCGCAGCAATACTGATAGCTTACCTCTTCTTTGCTTAACTTAACTGCCATTGTTTAAGTGCGACTTTCGTAAAAATAAATTCAGGGATCTTCTGGTTGAATTTCACAGAGTTAATAATGAATTCAGTACCTTCTCCCTGTTTAAGCATATCTTCATATGAAAGGTCCGAACCCATTACCGACTGCCTGAGCATGTGGCCTGAGTTCTGTATGTTCCGGTCGGTTGACGGAGAATAGATCCAAAGCTGATTCTCGAGTCTGAGCATCTTGGTATCCTGCTCCCGTGTATAATCATCGATGACTCGAAGATACGGTTGTCGGAAGACATGTTTTTTTCAATCCTCATTAAAATCTCACCCGCATCCTGATCCACACCCGGTACGGCTTGATTTTTCCCGTTGTGGTAAGAGAGTCAAAAGGCCTGAGACCCGCATTCCCAAAAATATTTACTGATGCTTCTCCGTCAAATAAATCTGATGATCTTACTATTAATCCATAATTAACCTGGGGAATGTACCTTATTCCTCCTCAAACCGGAAGGGTGCTCACTCTGTTTAAGTTAGTCCGGGCGGACAGTTGCCCGCTGAAGCGCAGACTCTACTGACCTGAGGCAACAACTGCAGAGAAACTTAATAACAATATGTATACTTTTCAACACATTTTTAATCATGAGGTGAAATACCATATGTAAAGAGGTTGGCAAATTCCATTATCATATCCTGAGGGGTATCATATAATTTTAACAGCTTCTCATCGGTGAACATGGGAATCAGATGTTGAGTAACATATAAAATGAATTCAGGCTTGAAATCCTTTCTGAACCATCCCTTTTCCTGCGCAATGCGGAAGCTCTTGATAAGCTCGTTCCAAGCCTCTGATGTAACCTCTTCCACAAATGACTTTAACCCGGAATCGTTGCTTTCATAGAAGTCCATCAGAAATTCACGGCTAATATCATCAGTTCCTTCTGCCTTATTATTAATACTGCGTATTATCGTGTTAATCAAAAACTAACGAAGAACCAGGAACCGGTAACCAACAACTTGAGTTATTTAAACTCACATTTTCAATCTTAAAAACTATCTTTATGCATATTTGATTTTTAGCTGTCATGAATCTCTTTACGATCTCGGCTCTGGTAATTATCAGCATTATTGCAATAATAATACTGACGTCCAGGTTCAAAATCCATGCTTTCGTAGCCCTGTTTTTGGTTTCTCTTTTTCTTGCTTTTACTACCCTGCCGGTAAGGACTATAATAACTACTATAAAGGAAGGCTTTGGCACTACCATGGGATCCATAGGTTTCTTAATCATCCTTGGAGCCATGATAGGGATAATTCTTGACAAGACGGGAGGCACAATGAGCATTGCCGGTTACATTCTTTCCAAAACAGGAGACAGACGGAGTGCCGCAGCTCTTGGAATAACAGGTTTTGTTACAGGGTTGCCAATCTTTTGTGATTCAGGATTTATTATCCTCAGCGGGCTGGCAAAATCACTCAGTGCCAGGGCAAAAATAGCAATGCCTTTCATGGCTACCGTTCTGGCCTGTTCACTCTATTCCGTTCACTGTCTTATTCCGCCTCACCCCGGTGCTCTGGCTGCTGCAGGATTATTTGATGTGAACATAGGTTATCTGATAATTACAGGAATATTCTTTGCCATACCAGGTGCACTCGCAGCTTATTTCTGGAGCAGGTGGCGGACAAAGGGTAAAAGCATGGCCCCGGCTGATGAAATTCATCATGATTTCCGTAAAGGTTCGGAAAAAGATCTTCCACCGGTACTACTGTCATTTCTTCCCATTATAATTCCGCTTCTCCTTATTACTGTAAAATCGTTACTAAATCTTATCGACAAGGAGGGACAAAACTTAATATCAAAGATTTTTTTCCTGCCGGGAGAACCAATAATTGCACTCTCTGTCGGTGTTGCTCTTTCATTGCTTTTAATTAAAAAGAAGACAATATCTTCATTGAATTCTCTTTTTTCTGAAGCCATCCTAAAAGCCGGTCCCATACTGATAGTTACAGCAGCAGGGGGGATGTTTGGTATGGTCATTAAATCTACCGGAGTGGGTGAGGCAATGGGGAAAATGTTAAGCGGGACAACCATTGGTCTTTTAGTCCCATATCTCATTGCCAGCGTCATGAAAACAGCCCAGGGATCCTCAACAGTTGCCATAATAACGGCTGCCTCATTTGTTTCACCAATGCTATCAATGCTTGGCCTTGACACTGAGTGGGGCAGGTTACTGGCAATGCTTGCAATGGGAGCAGGTTCAATGTCCGTTTCCCATGCAAATGACTCTTTCTTCTGGGTGGTCAATAACTTTGGAGAGCTGACGATTGATACAACACTGAAAGTGTATTCTTCAGCAACATTTATCATGAGCATAGTCGTTTTTGCCTGTGTCTGGACTGCTTCACTGTTTATTTTATAATTATTTGATAACATTATCCAAACAAGTGAATAATATTAGGAATTTTGATATAGAAATTTATGAATAACCGGGAAAAAGCTGAACAGATATTTATCTCAGGTGTCAGGAGTGTTTTGCCTGATAATTTGATTAACAGCATTATGTCGGTTGAAGGATCGATCCTGAAGGTCGGTGATCTGACCTTCCCCCTTAATGAAGCCGGAAATATTTATGTCATCGGTGCAGGTAAGGCCAGCGCAGCAATGGCTCATTACGTTGAAATAATTCTTGGGAACAGGATCACCGAAGGACATGTAATAGTAAAATATGGTCACTCCTGTAAGTTGAAGAAAATAATTGTCACTGAAGCCGGACATCCGGTACCTGACATTAATGGTATCAGAGGTACGGAGGAGATAATGAAAATTGCCCGCAAGTCTTTAGAGAATGACCTTGTCATTTGTCTTATATCGGGTGGCGGATCTGCTTTAATGGCAGATATACCTGAAGGATGCCTTCCTGAAGAACTTATCATTGTAAACAACCTTCTTATCCGTTGCGGTGCTACCATTAATGAAATGAATTGTGTAAGGAAGCATTTGTCCCGGGTTAAGGGAGGGCAGCTTTCAAAAACTGTGTGGCCGGCAACTATAATCAGCATTATTTTGTCAGATGTTATCAGCAATCCGCTCGATGTTATAGCGTCAGGTCCGACCGTTCCTGACAGCTCAACATATGGTGAGGCACTACATATTCTTGAGAAATATCATCTTACTTCTGATGTTACTGCCGGAATACTAAACTATCTCAGGGAAGGGGCTGACGGAAACAGACCTGAAACATCCAAACCGGAAGACCCTTTGTTTTCCAGAACGTTTAATATACTGGCAGGGACTAATTCATATGCTCTTGAAGCAGCCAGGGAGCAGGCTGTTAACCTGGGATTTAATACTTTTATAATCACAGGTGAATTAAATGGCTTTACTGAAGACGCTTCCCGGTTTATTGTGGAAACAGCTTTACAATACAAGTATGATGACGGGATAAATAAACCGGTGTGCCTTTTGTTTGGAGGAGAAACTACTGTCAGGGTGATTGGCGACGGACTTGGTGGCAGGAATCAGCATCTTGCATTATCGGCAGCAATCAGATTGCAAGATATTACCGGCATTACCATTCTTTCCGCCGGCACTGACGGTACCGATGGTCCTACTGATGCCGCAGGAGCGGTAGTTGATTCGGAAACTGTTGCTGCTGCTCGATCAGTCGGAGCTGATCCTGCTAAATACCTGTTTGAGTTCGATTCCTTTAATTTCTTCGGATCAGCAGGCGGACGTATTAAAACCGGTCCTACTTACACAAATGTTATGGATATTATAGTGGTTCTGATTGAGTAAACTCATTTCTGTTTTTACTATTTTTGGAAACCATTATTACATAATACCATTAATTATTTCAATATGAAAGCCCTTGTACTTGAGGAATATAATAAGCTGGTTTACAAAGATGTGCCTGATCCTGAAGTGCTTCCTGATGAGGTACTGGTAAGAGTCAAAGCCTGTGGTATATGCGGTTCGGATGTTAGTGGCCTTGACGGGAGTACGGGCAGAAGAATACCTCCCATAATTATGGGTCATGAAGCATCAGGCGTCGTTGAAAAAACAGGTTCTGAGGTAAAGGATTGGTCAGCAGGAGACAGGGTGACTTTCGATTCAACAGTTTACCCTCT
>DCVC01000150.1:7351-17648 GCA_002328625.1 Bacteroidales bacterium UBA2198 | reverse complement strand
TAAAAGCCGGAGCAGACAATATATTCATGTCAGGGGAGGAAAACCTTGAAGAAAAGATAAAAACTCTTACTGGCAACAGGGGGACAGACATTTCATTTGAGGCGGCAGGTAAAAGCCAGACCGTTAATATTGCCATTGATTTGGTGAGAAAGGGAGGGGCAGTTATCCTTATCGGCAATACTTCACCTGTAATTGAATTTCCGCTTCAGAAAGTTGTGACCAGGGAATTGAAAGTACTTGGAAGCTGTGCTATCAGAGGAGAATATGAAGCAGTATTGAAATTAATGGAATCCGGAAAAATAAATGTCAATGACCAGATATCAGTTGTGGCTCCTCTTTCTGAAGGGGCTGACTGGTTTGAAAAACTCTGTAAAAAAACAGAAAACATTAATAAAGTAATACTCATTCCATAACTTTTTCATTTAAATATGCCTGAAAGAATATATAACGTTTCAATAGCCGGTTGTGGGAAAGTTGCACATTTACATGCCAGAGCTGTCCAGAACATTCCTTATGCCCGACTTACAGGAGTCTGGAGCAGAACTCCGGAAAATGCAAAAGAATTTGCCTCACTTTACAAAACGCAGGCATATTCAGGGATATCCGGTATGGTGAAGGAAAGTGGCACAGACCTGGTGATTGTCTGTACTCCTCATCCTTTTCACAAACATCCTGCCATTGAAGCAGCCACGGCAGGTTCAAATGTTCTTGTGGAAAAGCCTCTTGCCTCAGAACTTCACGATTGTGATGCAATAATTGATGCATGTAAGGTTAATAAGGTTAAACTGGGGGTGATCAGTCAAAGGAGATGGTATGCACCGGTCAGAAGGGTAAAACAGGCTATTGAAGATGGAAAGATAGGCAAGCCAGTATTGACAACAGTCACGATGCTGGGCTGGAGAGATAAAGCATACTATGATTCTGATGAATGGAGAGGTAAATGGAAATCGGAGGGTGGTGGTGTACTTGTCAACCAGTCCCCTCACCAGCTTGACATGATGCTATGGTACATGGGTGATATAGATGAGGTTTACGGAATATGGAGAAACCTGAACCATCCTTATATTGAAGTGGATGATACAGCTCTTGCGATAGTGAAGTTTAAAAGCGGCGCATTGGGTAATATTCTTGTAAGTAATTCACAGAAACCAGGTATTTATGGTAAAGTACATGTTCATGGTGAGAATGGAAGCTCTGTAGGAGTGCAGACAGACGGGGGAGCTATGTTCATCGCAGGAATGACAGGTGTGGCGGAACCTCCTGTAAATGACATATGGACAATCCCGGGAGAGGAAAAGATGCTTGAAAAAATGAAAAGGGAAGATACAGAATTCTTCAATAGTCATGATCCAATGGTTTATTACATGCAATGCCAGATAGAGGACTTTATTGATGCAATAGGAAACAACAAGGATCCTCTGGTTGAAGGTGAGGCCGGACGTAAAACCGTTGAACTCTTTACTGCTATATACCGTTCAACCCGGGATAATTCACCGGTCAAATTCCCCTTAAAACCTGAATCCGGCTTTTGCCAGGGAACATAATACATAATACATAATACATAATACATAATACATAATACATAATACATAATACATAATACATCCAAATGTCCTCAGCCTATATAATCCTTATAGTAATAATCGGGGTATCAATGCTGTTGCTGATGGTGCTCAGGTTTAAACTGAGTGCTTTTGTTTCGCTTCTTATAACCTCCATCTTTGTTGGCATTCTTGCCGGGATGCCTCTCTCGAGGATCTCTGCCAGTATTCAGGAAGGTATGGGAAACACCCTTGGATTTGTTGCCACCGTTGTGGGTCTTGGAGCTATTTTTGGCCAGATGCTTGAAAGTTCCGGAGGAGCGAAAGCTCTTGCACATTACCTTCTGAAAAAATTCGGAACCAATAAAGCTTCATGGGCTTTGATGTTGACAGGATTCATCATCGGAATACCTGTTTTTCTTGATGTCGGACTGATTATTCTTATCCCGATTGTGTATGCACTCACAAGAGACACTAAACGCTCAATACTTTATTATGCTATTCCCCTTCTGGCGGGACTGGCAGTAACGCACACCATGGTGCCTCCTACTCCCGGACCAATGGCAGTGTCAAATATACTTGGCGTCGAAATGGGATGGGTTGTATTGTTTGGTTTGATTGTCGGGCTTCCGGCAGCTATTATTGCCGGTCCGTTCTTTGGCCGCTTTATCGCAAAAAAGATATTCATTCAGGCCCCTCGGGAAATAATTGACATCAAACCTGATGAGAGCAATACCATACAAAAACCTCCTTCATTTGGCATTATTGCAGTTATCATTTCCACTCCATTGCTTCTTATACTTATGAGCACATTTATTAATGTTGGTGTCGAAAAAGAAGTGCTGACAAAATCATTCTTCACAGAGCTTCTGGTCTTTATTGGACACCCTTTTACGGCATTGATAATTGCTACTCTGATGTCGATACTGTTGTGTGTTAAGAGGAAAATACCTGGGCAGACAATACTTGACCTGAGCACAAAAGCTCTTGGTCCCGCAGGTATAATTATTCTAGTAACGGGGGCGGGAGGAGTCCTGAAACAGATCCTTGTTGACAGCGGGATAGGAAAGATCCTTGCAGAATCAATTGCTGAATCGTCAATTCCTTTAATATTACTTGCATGGGTCCTGGCAGCCCTGGTGAGGATAACCCAGGGTTCTGCTACAGTTGCCATGATTACCGCAGCAGGTATTATGGCTCCTATCTTATCTGTTTTCAACCTAAATCAGCCCAACATAGCATTGATAGTTATTGCCATAGGAGCAGGAGCCACAATACTTTCGCACATTAACGACAGCGGATTCTGGATTGTCAGCAAGTATCTTGGTATGAATGAGAAGCAAACACTTCAATCATGGACCATAATGGAGACAATTATTGCAATATCGGGACTTTTGTTTTCTTTGCTGGTTAGTATGTTTATTTAATCCACATATAAAATAATTTCCGGATATTTTACCTTTAAAGTATGAAAATAAAGTTTTTAGGTGCAGCCCGTGAGGTGACCGGAAGCAAAATACTTCTGACAACCGAAAAGGGCAAAAGGATCCTTCTCGATTGCGGTATGTTCCAAGGGAAAGGACTGGAAACTGATGAAATGAACAGAAACCTGGGTTTCGAGACTGACATGATCGATCACATCATTCTTACACATGCACACATCGATCATTCAGGTTTGATCCCTTATGTTTACAGACTTGGTTTCAGAGGATCTGTCGTATGCTCAAATGCCACACGTGATCTTTGTTCCATAATGCTGGCTGATTCAGGATATATACAGGAACTTGATACCAGGACTTTCAACAAGAAGAGGGTAAAAAGAGGGCTCCCGGTTGTGACACCTATATACACGCAGGAGGATGCAAAAGCATGTATGAACCTTTTTATTGGTGTTCCGGGTGAAATGAATTTCCGGATCGACGATAACATAAAGGTGAAGTTTACCAATACCGGCCATATGCTTGGCAGCGGCGTAGCTAATCTTCAGATAAATGAAAAAGGGTATATCAGAAGGATTGCTTTTACAGGAGATATAGGAAGGCCGTCAAACCGTATACTGGCTGCACCAAAACCGTTTCCTCAGGCTGACATATTAATAACAGAATCAACCTACGGCGACAGACTGCATCAGGAAACTAAGAAAGCTGAAGAGCAACTTCTTGAAGTTGTTCATCATACATGTGTCAAAAAAGGGGGGAAGTTGATAATACCCTCTTTCAGTGTCGGTCGGACCCAGGAAGTGGTCTATTCTCTTAATAACTTTTTTAACCAGGGAAAACTTCCCAATATTGACATTTTTGTGGACAGTCCGCTTGCCGTCAATGCCACTACCGTGTTCCGGTTACATACTGAGTGTTTCAATAAGGATTTACTTAATGTACTTGAGACGGACCCGGACCCTTTTGGTTTTAACAGTCTGTTCTATATCACAAAACAAGAGGATTCAAAAAAACTAAATGATCATTCAAAGCCATGTGTAATAATTTCAGCATCAGGAATGATGGAAGCAGGAAGAATAAAACATCACCTTGCCAATAACATTTCTGATCCAAAGAATACAATTCTTGTGGTCGGGTATTGTGCTCCGGCGACCCTCGGAGCCAGGATTGTAAGGGGCGATAAAGAAGTATCAATACACGGAACGCTCCATAAGGTAAATGCTGAAGTAAAGATCATCGATTCATATAGTGGTCATGGTGATTACAGGGAAATGATAAGCTTCCTTCAGTGCCAGGAAAAATCTTCTCTTGAAAAAATATTTCTGGTACATGGTGAGTATGAAACCCAGAAAAAATATGCGATTGAACTTCAGAAAGCCGGATTCAGTAATATTGAAATACCTGCATCCAGACAGGAGTATGTTGTTTAAGGCATAGGGCTAAAGGCACGGGGCACCTTAAACCTCAGTCCTTATCACCTTATTATTCTTCCAAGCTCCTGCCTCACCGGTTTCCAGCCGGGGAAAAGCTCCGATAAGAGTCTGTAAAATTCCTTCCCATGATTATGGTGCCTGAGGTGGCATAATTCATGTATTATTACATATTCTGCATAAATCATATCCAGTCTGATAAGATCGGCACTTATGCCGATCCTGCCGTTAATTGTACAACTTCCCCACCTTTTTTTCATCTTTCTCACGGAAAAGGCAACAGGCTGGAAATCATACTGGTGATACTTTGTCAGGATATCACGGAACATTTTGATAAATGTTTTACGGGCTATGATTTTAAACCAGCTTTCCATCATCGCTTTTATTATTCCCGGATCATTCCGGCCATCTATACCCACCTCAATAATTGCATCTCCTGCTTTTCTTATATAGTATCTTTCTGAAGGTACCAGTTTAAGAAAATGCTCATTCCCCATAAAAAGCACTGATCCACCGTCGGTAAAACTTTTGTTATTATCCAGCCTTAAAAGAGTCTCATGCTTACTCAGGACTTTTCTGATCCATACTGCTTTTTCCCGGATCATCTTCCCGATTTCCTTTTCACCGGTCCGGTAAGGAACGCGAACCACCACACCGGAATCAGGGCTGATGATGATACCCATTGTCCTTCTTGCGGAGTACTTTATACTGAATTCTATATCATCAATTCTGCATTTTTTATTCTCAACGATCACGTATTTTTTTATTTCTTTTTGTGACATTCCTAAACAACTACTTCATTTTGCCTGTTTCTGGCACTCTTACCGGCCTGAATGTAATGCCGACAGGTAGTAAACCAGGCACGCTGTGCCGTCCATGGTACATTCATTTGTCGAATAATCTGCAAAATCATCATGATAAACTGCCATGCTGTTCTGGAAAACGGCATATTCATCTTCATTTGCCAGATAAAGGCCTTTCAGTGAATTAAAAACAGAGGGATAAACCGGGCCGTCAACCAATCCTCCCGGGACCTGTTTTCCTGCGACTACATAAGATGAATGTGTATTTTCAGGATAATCACCTTCCTCAGGCAGGCCGACAATCATGCTGGTACCCCAGGGATTGCATCCAAACAGCCAGTCACGGTGTGCAGCTTCCAGTTCGGAAAATGAATTGTCTCCGCTCAGTTCTGCATAAAGACGGGTCTGTGTAAGTGTGGCGGCGACAAGATTATTGGAACACCAAATAAATGGTACACCGATCAGGAAGGGATTCTTTTCCCCTTTTGTTTTAATAAGCGAAAGACCCTTCTTCATATAATTGATGAATTCCTCTTTTAAGGGATCATCTTTCCGGATGGCAGCAATGACAGGATGCCCCATATTCATAAAAGGATACCACTGGTAATGCCGGGCAGTATCAGCACCGATCCATGGTGTTATGGTTTCTTCACGGGCAAAATCCACTGCACGGTTAAGGTATTTCGGATCGTGTAGAAGGTTATAAAGTTCAGCAGCGGCAAGCTGCATGTCATCTGCCCAGTTATCCTCTTCGTAGAAATAGGGAGCCCTTCCTGGTGCTGTCTGGCATACTCCGGGATTTTCCAGGCCAAAATTAAAAGCTGTTATTGCTTTTGTGGTAAGCATCTTCGAGAAAACAGGATCAGCTGATTCGTAAACCTTTGCACCCCTGGCAAAAGCAGAAGCAAATTTACCTGCTGTGGAAGCAATACCGGTTGCCCTGTTCTTATAACTGAATAGCCCTTGCGGTTCACCGGTACAAAGGTAAACAGGTCTTTCCGGACCCTTTCCGTAATCAGCTGTATCATTGTTCGGATACCTGAATCCGATGTGATCGCGGTCATCTGCAATCTGGTTATACATAATCCCGGGTGACGGATTCATTTTAAGAAGCCATTCGAGACCCCACATGCTTTCGTTAAGAACATCAGGTATGCCGTCACTGCCCGGCAGGCCGTTTGCAAGAAAATTGTCTCCGAACGAACCGGGATTCATTGAATAGGCAAACAACATCTGGTAAACCGCATTGGCTGAAGTAGCTACATATTGAAGATAATCGGCAGCATCGTGCCATCCTCCGGTAACTTCGATATGTGCTGAATCAGCGGCCTTCCCGTAAATCTCATATCCATCATGCATATGACAAGAGTCATTAATGAATGGATTAAATCCACACCTTTGCTGCCGCATATATGTAAGAAGAAAATCTGCTGTTCCGTCATAAATATCATGTGCTATCCTGAAAGAAGGAGATGAAGCTTTGCCGGCAATGATCCTGTACGTTCCGTCATCTTTAAGATCGGAAAAATATAGGCGATAACAACTTATGAAAGGGGGCAGAGGTTCAGATTTTACAATGTTCTTCAGGGTCAAAACGACTTCTCCTGATTCTGCATCAATAACTTTAAAAGTCTTAAGTTTTACCGGATCTTTGCTTATGAAAACTGCAACTTTGGTATCAGGGGTCCGGTATCCCAACTGATTGATCCTTATCCATTCATTTTTACCGCTGCGGCATGAACTTAAAGTGATCATTGTAATGATTATTAAAGAAACAGCAGTATTCTTCATGAGTTTCAGGATTATCTTATAGAGTTGCAATGTAGCAAAAGAACAGGATTTATTTTACCAGCCCATAGTGTAATATTGTTCTTAACCGGCTTCAAGAACAATTAACGTGATTTCGGGAGGCATCCAGATTCTGAAGGGTATCGCAAGTACTCCAAGCCCACGGTTGACCACAAGAAACTGATTACCTTCAGAGTAAAGGCCATTCCATCGTGGATAGAAATATTGGGAGGGACTCCATTTGAATTTTTTTGTAAGGATCCCCATCTGCATGCCATGCGTATGCCCCGCCAGGGTAAGATTTATGTCAGTTTTACCATTTACCTCATATTCCCATTGATTGGGATCATGTGAAATTAAGATTTTCAGGTCGCTGCTGTCGTTCATTGGCAATGCGTCCTGAAGATTTCCGTATACAATATCAGGAAATCTGCCCATAGTCGTTACTCCTGATAATCCGATAGCTGCACTTCCCTTCCTCACAATAGTATATTCATCATTAAGGACATTATAGCCTGAAGATGAGATCATGTTGTTAATGACCAAAACATTGTTGTTCCGGTCAGCCTCTGTGAAAAAAGGATGATATGTACCGAAATCATGATTCCCGAGTACTGCAAAGTTCCCCAGCCTGCTTTTTGCTATTCTTAGAATAGTATCCATACTGCCGAATTCACGCCATCCATAACTGACAAAATCACCTGAATTAATAATCAAATCAGGATCGTAGCTATTGACTCTTTCCATAACATCCCTTAAAAGATGACCATGATGATGAAAAGATGCCAGATGCAGATCGGACAGGTGCACAATCTTAAGCTTTTCAAGGTCATGATGTAATCCTTTGACCTTAATCGTAATTTCTTCTGTCCTGAAATTGAACCTTCCTGCCACTGTCCCGAAAGCAATTATGGCAAATATTACCAAAGAAACTACTAATCCTGTTTTTGTTAATGATCTTATATGGATTCCTGATTTTCTCCTGACGATCTTTCCGGTGAAATGGAATAAGATCAGAAGAATACGAGGCACAACAACCGCGCACAGCGTGCCAGTGAAACTCATTAGCAGCCAGATATGCTGCGGTGTGTCAAAAATGCCCCGATATAATGAGATTTCAAAAAAGAGAATCCAGACCCAGATGCTTAAAGCGAAATTAAAAGTTGATGAGATGTAGAATTTTGTAAGTGATATATCGTAAAAATGCTGCCTTATAACTGCAAATGTCAGAAATTCAGATGTTATAAGAATCAGAAATAGCAACATTTAAAATAAATTGACTTACAAAAATACTCAATAAATAATTATTCTGATAATTGTTACATTAGCATCAATTTTTGGAAAAATGACCGAGGTAACATTCTTCAATCCTGAATTTGATCCGGGGACAAAGCTGATCTATTCAATTGTTGTTGCCCGTTATAAAAACAAATGGTTATTTGTACGACATCATAAAAGAGAAACGCTGGAAATAGCCGGGGGACATATCGAAGATAATGAGAGTCCTGATGAAGCGGCCAAACGTGAACTGAGTGAGGAAACTGGTGCAAAAGATTTCCTGATTGATTGCATAGCGACTTATTCAGTCAGAAAGAAAGGGACAACAGGTTTTGGGAGACTTTACTTTGCTGAGGTGACAAACCTGGATCCGATTCCGGAAAGTTCGGAAATTGCTGACCTTGTGCAAATGGATCATCTGCCTGATAAATTGACTCATCCTGATATCCAGCCACAGCTTTTCAAGCATGTTCAGGAGTATCTTAAAAGTAAAGAAGCTTCTTAAATATACTCAAAGCTGATCTTTTTGAGCCATTTTTCTTCAAGCTGACGGGCAATTCTTTTTACTACGGTCCTGCGAATTTCAAGTTCAACCGGCAGGTTGGGATCCTGGTGTGCAATATTTATTCTTGTGCCTATTATGAAGTGAATTTCATCGCTTTCCATTAGTAACCTTACTATCTTGTCGGCCGGGCCTTTACTTAACCTCACGCTGTTATTATAGGTTTTTAATATCTCATTAACTTTCTGCAGGGTAAGAATCCCTTCTGTGACAAGGTCGATTCCTTCAAGGAAACTTTCAGGCGGAAGTTCAGGATCCTCAAATATCAGTTCATCAACAATGGTTCTGTTTAGTTCCCTGGCAACTATATCAGCAGTTGTTCCCCCGCATATGATCACTTTGCCCCGGTAATCCTTGATTTTTAAGGCAAGGAGCTTGTCTTTCTCCTCTTCATATGGTGGTCCTGTGCTGATAAGCAGTTTACGTGGTTCACGGAAATAGATTGTTGCACAACTTATATCATCATGGGCTTTATAAGCATCATTTTTGTGTGCAATGGTAACAATCTTACCGGCAAGCATTATTGCCGACATTGATGATTCATTAGAAACAAGTGATGCTGCGTATGATGCTACATTATCCCGTTCCCATCCGAATGGGAACGATTCGCTCCCCATACCGCTTTGTGAAACACCGTCGGAAAAGAAGATGATCCTGTCTTCCTTTACCGGCATGAAAGTACAGGTATATAATATCTTTCCAGTATGTTTCCCCTTTTCCAGTACAACCTTTTTCCAGTCAGGATCAAAGAGCTGAGAACCTCTGAGAATGATCGTCGGTGGATTATCATACTCCAGAATATTAACTCTTCCACTGCTCTCGATATCAACAATTGTAAAAGTGGAATAGGCTATTTTTCTTTCACTGCAAACAGGCAGGGTATTCATTATTATCTCGGCAATCCTGTCAATCTCCTTATGCTCCTGGGTGAAATTAAGAGCCATAGTGGCAGTAAGAGATGCCAGGATGTTGGCTTTTACTCCATGTCCCATACCATCGGATAATACAGCAATTACTCTGTCCTCCTCCTTAACATACCTGTTAAGAAAGACATCGCCGCAGATCCTTTCACCATCATAGTTCCTTTGCTGGCTGTTTACCTCTATATAAAAGTCCTTTGTCACTTTTTCTGTAAAGGTGTCTATTTATTGACTTTTTTTGCCTTGTATGATTCAATGATCGAATTAAGCATCTGTTCTGTTTCTGATGCTCCCTCACCAAGAAGGAATCCGATCTTTTGGACCATTTCAAGGTTTTTCTCAATCACATCATTTACCCTTGTTATAACCTCTTCGCCCTGAACCTCGGGGGAATATAGATCACGTATAATTGCCCCGCACATCTTGTTCTTTTTGATCGGGAAGATAGAAACGTTAAGCATTTTTTCCTCAAAATGTACATCTTTGCTGACAACCGGCTCATCCTCCTTTAAAACATAGGAAAACATATTATATAC
>DCVC01000150.1:5391-7287 GCA_002328625.1 Bacteroidales bacterium UBA2198 | reverse complement strand
TTCATCATGTCAGATGCATTCTGAGCCAGCTCTTTTTCATGCAAGGCAAGTTCTTCTGATTCCTTCAGGGCTTTTTTTGTTTCTGCAAGCTTCCTGTTTGTCTGCCGGAGGGTTTCAATGTATTCCTGTTTATTTCGAAGGTTATATGTCTGGCACATTTCAGGAACTGCGAGTCCCTTTGCCACCGTTGCGGCAAATTCCCTGCAGGAGCGGTACCCGCAGGCACCGCAGTTTATTTCATTATCCGGATCATCTTTGCCAATAATCTTAAGCACTTCATCAATAGCTTCCCGGGGTGGATCGGGAATCCTCTGGTCGTCGGTTGTAAAACTTCTGGAAAAATCAAGCTTCGACCATTTTTCAATATCTTTCTGCCATTCAGCCTTATCAAGCTTACTGACTCTCTTTTCAGCATATTGCCTTACCAGTGCTCTTCTTCTGAACCTTTCACTGTGCCTCTCCATCCCGGGTCCTAATAGACAGCCATGACAAAAAAACAGGTTGAAATGATGGTGAATAGTATCAATGTATTTATCAAAATCATTTATCGCTTCAAGTATTTCTTCTTTCCCTGAAGCCGTTATTACGCTGCTTGAGACAATATCACGCTTTATACCGCCCGCCTGTACAATACCGGCAGGGAGAGGATAAAGAGCTCCCCAGTGACCATGAGGAGGATCAAATTCCGACATTTTAACTACCCTTTCCTGGATTTTAAATTCATCAAAGAGCTTCCTTAGTTCAATAAAGGTCAGTACTCCTTCAATGAGCTTTCCGGAACGATACAGGATTGCTTCATCCTTGCTGTCGATGCATGGGCCAATGTAAATAACAGCAACTTCTTCGCCATATAACTCCTTTACAACCATGGCTGTTGCAATCATTGGAGATACCAGTGGAGCAAGATTACTGACAAGTTCAGGATAGAATTTCTCGATGATCTTAACAATTGCAGGACAATTCGCGGTAATATAATATTTTCCTTCAGCTTTTGAAAAAAGTTCTGCATATCTGGCAGCAATAAGGTCCACTCCAAATGAGTTTTCATGAACATAATTAAACCCCAGCAACCTTATCATACTTACAAACTTGCGATAATCAGTTATATCATCAAATTCCGAAGCAATGCTCGGTGCTATGAGCGCTACCGTTTTCCTGCCTGAAGCCAGCAACTGCTTTACATCATCCCTTGAGTCCCTGAACTCAACCGCCCGTGGAGAACAAGAAACAAAGCATAACCCGCATCCAATACATCTTTGCGGAATTATATACGGATGTTCCTTCTGAGGCCTTACCTCAATGGCATTTACAGGACATACCCGTACACATGAATAGGAATTCCTGCATTTGCTATCGTTTATCTGCAGAACAGGCTTTATATTATCCATACCACTCCTCAAACTTTTTATAATTTAATTCTGCCAAATTCTCTTTCCAGGATCCCCTCAATTTTCGAAAGATCAACCCCCTCAATCTTCCTTTCGTTTATCGTCAGGTTGGGTCCATTGCTGCAATTACCCATACACCTGGCACCTTTGAAAATTACCCTGTCATCAAGATGATTTTTCCTGAGATAATCCTTGATGTACAAAACCACCTCCTTATTCCCTCTTGAAAAACAGGAGCTTCCCAGACAAATCTGCATTTCTATTCTTTTTGCCATTTTCTCTCTGTTCCAAAAAAAACAACAACCTCAAATGTACGAATAATTTTCTTGCTGCAATCCAATATTCCTAGGCCATAATCACCTCAAACTTGATGATTATTCAGTTCTTATGACAAAAATTAGTATTTTAAAATACACATCAATTCAGAGTTCTTGATTATAAACATAAGATAATCAGCAATATGCGATTAAAAATAATTAATCGATATTTTTTCATTTTATTGTTAATA
>DCVC01000150.1:0-5306 GCA_002328625.1 Bacteroidales bacterium UBA2198 | reverse complement strand
TTCCATCAGGAAAGGTCCATATCAGGATATGTAACGGCACTTCCTGTTTTCTTAACGGATCACAACAGGTAATTAAAAAAATAAAAGAGGAAACAGGTGTTGAGGCCGGTCAGACAACAAGGAACGGCAATTTCAGTTACGAGATCGTTTCATGCATGGGCGGATGCAACAGTGGTCCGGTAATATCAGTAAACGGGGAATATCAGACTCATATAAAGCCTGAACAATTACCCGGCTTGATAAGAAAGCTGAAGAATGTTTTAGAAATTGACTAAATGGAAGATTTAAAGAGGTTCCTGATTGATAATGTTCTTTTATCTGAATCCGATACATTACATCCGGATACGGAAAAGGTTCTTCAGCAGGTACGGAGGGAAAAACCAGACATTCCGGTCATTTCCATATCCTCTGGTACCAGCAGTATTATTGCAGGGGCTGATAAAGCCTTTCTGGCTTTACGATCATATATTAATGAAAACGAGTTATCTGCAAACCTGGTAAAAGTTGGCTGCACCGCTCCTGCAAATTTTGAACCACTGCTTTGCATACAGCTTCCGGGTAAGAACAAATTATTTTTCAGAAATATCAGGGAAGAAAAAGTTGAACCTCTGCTTAACGGAGTTTTCCATAACGATATCAGCGGGGAGGACCTAATTGGGCAGGCCGGGACAAAAGGATTTGAAGAGTGGCCCGGAATAGAATATTTACAGGAACTGCCATTCTTTGCTCTTCAGAAACGAGTCATCTTAAGTAACTGCGGTTGTTATGATCCAGAAAGTATTGAGGAATTTATTGCAAGGGGAGGCTACCGTTCATATCTTAAAACAATCCGCCATTACACTTTTGAAGAGGTTTGTGACATTATTGAAAGGAGCGGCCTGAGGGGTAGAAGCGGAGGGGGGTATCTGACCGGTCTCAAATGGAAACATGCACTTAATACAAACTCCAATGCAAGGTACCTGATCTGTAATGCCAAGGAGAGTGATCCGGGGGCATTTACCGACAGGACAATCCTGGAAGGAGACCCGCATCGGCTAATTGAGGGTATAGCCATTTCCTCTTATGCTATTGGTGCCTCAAATGCAATAATTTTTATCAGATCAGGTTCCGATCATGCGAGAAACAGGCTTCAGAAAGCTATTGATCAGGCGAGAGAATACGGCCTCTTAGGGCATAATATATTCTCCAGCGGATATAATCTTGATATTATCATCAGGAAGGAGCCCGGAGCTTTTGTATGCGGTGAAGAGACTGCACTGATAAACAGCCTCGAGGGGAAGAGAGGAATGCCTCAGATCAAACCACCCTATCCGACGACATTCGGATTATTTGGCAAACCAACGGTAATAAACAATGTTGAGACCCTGATGAATGTGTCCCTGATCATGCAGAACGGGCCTGAATGGTTTCGCTCACTTGGTACAGAGAAAAGCCCGGGAACCAAAGTTTTTGCTCTTGCAGGAAAGGGACGAATGACGGGAGTGATAGAGGTAGAGATGGGAACCTCTCTCAGGACAATAGTGGAAGATATTGCTGACGGGATAAAAGATGGCAGGGAGTTCAAAGCCGTCCAGCTTGGCGGTGCTTCAGGCACTTTTATTACTTCTGACAACCTTGATACATTAATTGACTATGAGGTAATGAGTGAAAAAGGAATAAGTATGGGTGCCGGAGGGTTTGTTATCATTGATGAAAACACTTGTATGGTTGATCTCGTCAGATATTATATGGAATTTATCAGGAATGAGAGCTGCGGGAAATGTATACCCTGTCGTGAAGGAACAGGCAGGATGCTTGAGATCCTTGAAAGCGTAATAAGAAAGCCTTTAAATGAAGATTCAGGAACAACCCTTGAAAGGTTCAAAGGCGTAATGCAGCTTGAAACTATTGCATCAGTTATGAAGGACACATCGCTATGCGGACTGGGGCAGACTGCGCCAAATCCTTTCATCAGCGCACTGGAAAATTTCAGAGAGGAGTTTGAGGAACATATTTTTGACAGGAAATGCCGTGCAAACATCTGCAGAGGATTAAGGTCATTTTCAATTGATGTCGATAAATGCACAGGATGCACTGTCTGTGCGGCAAAATGTCCTGTAAACGCCATTTACGGAACACGTCTTCAGCCATTCTTCATTGTTGAGGAGAAATGTACGGGCTGCGGGATTTGCTTTGAGGTTTGCAAGTTTAGTGCAATTACAATAAAATAACCGGCATGCTTTTCACAATTCAGGTAAATAATAAAAAAATCAAAGCTGAAAAGGGTGAAACAATTCTTTCAGCTCTTAACCGGAACGGAATAATGATCCCGACTCTTTGCAGGATGAAGGATTTTACTCCGACAGGTGCATGCAGGATGTGTGTTGTAGAAGTTGAAGGACGCGACAGACTTGTGACCGCCTGTTCCCAGCCCGTCGAAGAGTGGATGAAAGTCAGGACGCATTCTCCAAGGGTCATAACGGCCCGTAAGACAATTGTTGAATTACTCCTTTCCAACCATCCTGATGATTGTCTTTATTGTGACCGGAACCTTTACTGTGAACTGCAGCGTCTTGCTGAGGAACTTAATATCAGGGAGAGAAGGATCAAAGGCAGAAAAATAAAGCTCCGACTCGATCAGTCAAGCCCGGCAATAGTAAGGGAATTATCAAAATGTATTCTTTGTGGCAGATGCGTCAGGGTGTGTGAAGAAGTAATTACTGCCACCTCCCTTGATTTTATTAATAAGGGAAGGCAAACCCATATCGGTCCCGCAATGGACAGGGATTTCAATTTTTCAAGCTGTATCCATTGCGGACAATGTGTTATGGTCTGTCCTACGGGAGCACTGCATGAAAAGCATAATATAACTGAGGTTCAGGAATACCTGAATAAAACGGAATTAATAAAAATTATACAGTATTCACCCCTTGTCCCGGCAGGAATTGCAGAGGAACTCGGGATCAAATACAACAGGGAGTTTGACAGGGTTTTGAATGCCATTCTGCGCAAAATTGGCTTTGACAAGGTTTTTCTGACTGGCACAGCCACCGATATTTATATAAGTGAAATAACCAGTCAGCTTAATGAAAAGCTGGAAAATAATTCAGATGACCCGGTTTACATTAGTGCATGCCCAGCCTGGGTAAAGTATGCAGAACAATTTATCCCTTCTGTACTTCCTCAGCTTTCAACAATTAAATCTCCTCAGCAGATTGCAGGGATTCTCATCAAAACCCTTGTTGCTGATCAGATAAGTGTACAACCCGAAAAGATCTATTCTGTTTCCGTGTCGCCCTGTATGGCGATGAAATTTGAAGCAAGGCGGGACGGAATGATGCGCAAGGGAATAAGTGATGTTGACACAGTCCTTACAGTAAGGGAACTTGCAAGGTTAACTCGTTTGTATGGAATTGATGTCACCAACGTTGAAAAAGAACCAGCGGATGAACCGATGGCAGGCAGAAGCTCATCTTCTGTCCTGGCAGAGGTTTCCGGAGGACTGACAGAGAGTATATTAAGGTCCCTCTTTTTCAGTAAGATGAAAAAAGAACCAGAAGGGCAATTATTTAAGAAGATCCGCTCAGGCAGCTCTTTCAGGGAGATTATGTTTGAAGTCGGGAAAAAAGAAATCAGGGTAGCAGTGGTCGACGGCCTTACCGGATTGGAAAAATTAAAAATATCAATTGCAGCTGGCAACAGATATAGCCTGATAGAAGTTATGACCTGTCCCGGAGGATGTGTCAACGGTGCAGGAATGCCTTTCAGTATTTCAAAAGATGAAAAGAGAAACAGGGCAAAGATGGTTTATCAGGCCGATGAAACAGAATCAGTAAGCCTTCCCTGTAAATCCCCTGCATTGATAAATCTTTACGAGAAACATTTAGTGGAGAATAAGGATTTAAATGATAAAAAGATCTTCAATACCCATTTTGAGAAAAGGAATGTGCTGTTGTAATAACGCAGATAATAGTGCAGTCGTGCAGTCGTGCAGTCGTGTATACTTGCCTTTACGCCTTTATACCTTTAACTCTGTAAGCTATGCTGGTCTACACTATTAAGGAACTTTGCCGCACTTGTTATACGTGTGTAAGGGAGTGCCCCGCCAAAGCGATCCGTATTGTAGGAGGTCAGGCAGAGGTTATTGATGAAAGATGTATCGCCTGTGGTAATTGCACAAAAGTCTGCAGCCAGGGAGCAAAAGTGTTTCTGGATACTACCGACAGAGTCTTGAAACTTCTTGAAAATGAACCCAAGGTTGCTGCAATAATTGCTCCCAGCTTCCCTGCAGAGTTCTTTTCCGACATTCCTGATTACAAGGCACTTGTAGGTATGATCAAATCGCTTGGATTTGAGATCGTGGCAGAGGTGTCATTTGGCGCGGACCTGGTAGCCGACAGGTATAAAAGACTGGTTGAGGAAAACAGGGAATTTTATATTACTTCTGACTGTCCGTCGATAGTAAATTATATCAAATATTATCATCCGGGACTGGTAGACAACCTGGCTCCGATAGTTTCACCAATGGTGGCTATGGGCAGAGTTGTCCATGAAAAATACGGAAAAGACACGAAAATCGTTTTCATCGGTCCGTGTGTTGCAAAAAAAGCAGAAAGCAGCGAAATTGATGAAGCAATAACATTTATAGAGTTAAGAGATCTGCTGGTACAGTTTAATATAACGCCTGAAAACAGTATTCCGGCAGATTTTGATCCTCCTCTCGGAGGGCGTGGTGCCATATTTCCTGTAACCCGGGGTTTACTCCAGACAGCACACATTAATGATGATGCAATTACAGGAAATATTATTGCGGCGGAGGGCCGGATTGATTTCCAGGGAGCTCTGAAAGAATTCGAAGCAGGTCTCATAAAGAATCAACATGTGGAATTGCTCTGTTGTGAAGGTTGCATTATGGGGCCAGGACTAACAAAAAGCGGAAAGCAATATAACAGAAGGGCTCTGGTAAGCTTATATGCCCAGGACAAAATGAGGGAGATTGATCTTGCAGCCTGGCAGAATGACTTTAATGAATTTTCCAAGCTTGATCTTTCCTTCAGGCACAAGCCTGAAGATCACAGGTTTGATATACCTGATGAAAATGAAATTCATGAGGTACTTGTCTCAATGGGTAAAACCACGAAGAAAGATCAGCTCGATTGCGGCGCCTGCGGATATGAGACTTGTATTGAACATGCAATTGCAATAAAAAAGGGACTGGCAGAAATTGAAATGTGTCTTCCCTATACAATTGAAACGCTTCATAAATCAGTTAAGGATCTTGCATTGTCAAATGAAAAGCTCAGTTCGATGAGACAGGCATTAAGGCA
>DCVC01000286.1 GCA_002328625.1 Bacteroidales bacterium UBA2198 | reverse complement strand
GAGGATTTTTTTTTCAGTCAACCAAAATAACAGCTTATGAAAACCGGACTGCTTGAGGAAATATTAAATAAAATAAGATCTGTAAAAATAGGGATTGTCGGTGACTTTTGTCTGGATGCCTACTGGTTCATTGATGAATCAAAAAGTGAGATATCGATAGAAACGGGTGAGAAAACCAGGCCTGTAAACAGGCAGAAATATTCTCTCGGAGGAGCAGGAAATGTGGCCAGTAATCTTTCAGCAATGAAGGTCGGTGAAATACTTGCTTTTGGGGTAACAGGTGATGACCCCTTTGCTGCGGAAATGATAAATATAATGAAAAAAGCATCTGTCCGTACTGATAACTTACTGGTTCAGAATGAAGATTGGGCAACTCACGTTTACATCAAACCGTACAAGGATGATCGTGAAGAGGGCCGGATTGACTTTGGGAATTATAATGTTCTTTCAAGGGAAACCGCGGATAATCTTATTGGCAAACTGGAAAATGAGATTAAAAACCTCGATATAGTTATTATAAATCAACAGGTGTTGTCAGGTATTCACACAGAATATTTCAGGCACAAGCTTATCGGGATCATCAATCAATTTCCTGAAAGAATATTTATTGCAGACAGCAGGAATTATACCGGTTTCTATAGAGGGGCATACCGGAAGATGAACGATGTTGAAGCTTCCTTACTATATGGTTTAACGAAAGAATCTGGTGAGATTATTCCTTTGGGAGAATTAAAAAATGCCGCGGAAAGCCTGTTTGAGAGATACCGGAAACCTCTTTTCATTACCCGCGGCAGCAGGGGATCGATAGTGATAGATGAGAAAGGACTCACGGAGGTTGCAGGACTAATGATACTGTCAAGGGTGGATGCCGTAGGTGCCGGCGACAGTTATCTGGCAGGCGTCGCAGCAGCGATGGCTGCCGGTTATTCGCTGGAAGAGGCTGCAGAGTTGGGGACCTTTGTGGCAGGTGTTACCGTCCAGAAACTGTTTCAGACCGGAACAGCTTCACCTGATGAGATACTGCAGATAGGTAATAGCCCGGATTTTATCTATCACCCCGAATTAGCAGAGGACATACGGCAGGCAAAGTACTTTGACAAAACTGAAATAGAAATAATTAATAAATGGCCGGATGATCTGAATATAAGATATGCAGTTTTTGACAATGACGGTACAGTTTCCACCATGCGCGAAGGATGGGAACAGATAATGGCTCCCATGATGATCAGAGCAATACTGGGTGACAGATTCTCCGAAGCAGATGAATCGCTCTACAATAAAGTCAAAGCGTATGTAAATGAGCTTATTGACCAGACAACAGGCATACAGACGCTGATGCAGATGAAAATGCTTGCCGGTTTGGTTGAGGAATTTGGATTTGTACCAAAAGATCAGATACCCGATGAGTTTGGATACAAGGAGATTTATAATAATGAGCTTATCAGACTGGTGAAAGAGCGCGAATACAAACTTCAAAATGGAGAACTTCAGAGAGAAGATCTGACCTTAAAGAACGCCATACATTTTCTTACAAAGCTTTACAATAAAGGTATTAAGTTATATCTGACAAGCGGTACCGACGAGTCTGATGTAAGACATGAAGCCTCTGTTTTGGGTTATGCTGATCTTTTTGAAGGGAGGATATATGGCTCTGTGGGTGACTTAAACAAAGATGCCAAAAAAATTGTCCTTGACCGCATTCTAGATTCTATCAACAGTTCAGAAGCGCGGTTCATAGCAACATTTGGTGATGGTCCTGTTGAAATACGGGAAACTCATAAAAGGGGAGGTCTTACCATTGGTGTAGCAAGTAACGAACTTAGACGCTTCGGGCTTAATAGTGTAAAACGTACACGTCTTATTAAAGCAGGAGCAGATATTATAATACCTGATTTTTCACAGGCAGAGAATATACTGCATTTATTAAATATTGAATAATATGTCGTTCCCCAGATTCGACAGGAACAGGCTTACCATCAAAAAGCTCGCTGAACGCAGGAACAGAGTCTTTATTGAGAAGGACAAGGTACCCATTACCAGGGAAGCGGCAGAATTATCAAAACCGGTAAGAGAGATTATTGAAAGGACGGCGGTCAGGATCAGGACAGCCAGAGAAAAGGAGAAGTCAGTAATTCTTGCATTTGGTGCCCACACCATCAAGAATGGGATGGCCCCCACCCTTATGGCATTGATAAGTGAAGGCTGGATTACCCACCTTGCGACAAACGGTGCAGGTATTATTCACGACTGGGAATTTGCTTTTCAGGGCAAATCAAGTGAAGATGTCAGGGAAAATGTAAAGAACGGCCAATTCGGGATCTGGAATGAAACGGGTTTTTACATAAACCTTGCCCTGATAACGGGTGCTTATGAGGATCTGGGATATGGTGAGTCAATAGGAAAAATGATCTCAAATGAAGGACTTATGATTCCGGAAGCTTCAAATCTATATAATGAGGCTGTGATCCAGATTGAGTCAGCTCCGGGACATGCAGCAGCAGCTATCGATCTGCTGGGAGTAATTAAGAAGAACAGGCTAAAGCCCGGGTTTATGAAGATACCTCATCCTTTTAAGAATTATTCAGTACAGGCCTGCGCATACGAGCACCAGGTTCCATTTACGGGCCATCCCATGTTTGGCCATGATATAATCTACACGCATCCTCTGAATTATGGATCTGCAGTAGGAAGAACAGCATTAAATGATTTTCTCTGTTTTACAGAAAGTGTAAGCAAGCTTGAACATGGTGTTTATATGTCTTTAGGTTCTGCGGTTATGTCCCCGATGATATTTGAAAAATCATTATCAATGGCTCAGAACCTTGAAATCCAAAAGAATAGCCATATCGACAATCATTTCATAGTGGTTGTGGATCTGGCGGAATCAGACTGGGACTGGAAAAGGGATGGAGAACCTCCGGCCGACAATCCTGCATATTACATGAGATATTGTAAGACATTTTTCCGGATGGGTGGTGAAGCACATTATCTGACAGCCGATAACAGGGATTTTCTGCTCGAACTATACAGGAATTTATCTCAGATCAGCTCTTTTTAATCTCAACTCAACCAAATATATATTAATATAGTTAATATAGACAGGATTAGCAGGTGGAGTCTCCAGTCAGTTATTCCCTGAAATCCTGCAATGCCTCCGGAATAATTCACTGTTGTCTTTTGCAGTTTATCTGGTGATGTTTTTTTCGTAAATGCTGAAACAACAAAAAGGACTGCTGTTATCAGTATTTCGGCCCAGAGGCCCCGATACCCGAAATTCAACGTCAGCTTATGATGGAGGAACGGGAAAACTTGCCTGCCTGTTTCAGGGCCGAGGAGCTGGTCGGTCACGAATAAAGTGGCCAGAATAATTCCCAGGATTACCGAAACACCGGCCGCTTTGAGAGTAACCTTCTTGCTGACGATTCCGAAAAAAATAGCCGGGAATACAGGGATCACCAGATAGGCTGATATGGTCTGGAGATATTTATACAATCCTTCTTCATTTTTGTAAACCAGATAGGCTGCTCCAATTCCCAGGAAAGTAACAAACAGAATAACCAGACGACCAAAGTAGACCTGTTTTTTCTCAGAGAAATCCGGACGAAATTCAACAACAAAATCGCGCACCACGAGTGTTGATACGGAATTTAAAACGCCTATCAACGATGTTATAAGTGCTGCAAGAAGTGATGCCAGGAGCAATCCTCTGAGTCCTGTTGGAAGAAGTTTGTTCAGCAGCAGGACAAATGTCTGTTTGGTTGTTTCTCCTTCCAGTTCCCCGGGAAAAAGAGCAAATGCAATTACACCCGGGAGTGCAAAAAGAAAAATTGGGAATAGTTTCAGAAAAGTAGCGAACATTGCTCCCCATCTTGCATTTTTCAGGTCTGGTGCCGCCAGTGTTCTCTGGACATTCACCTGGTCAATACCCCAGTAGAAGATACCTGCATAAAAAGCGGTGGCAAGTATTCCCCAGAAGGGGTAGACCGGATCGTCAAATGGCTTTGCCACCGACATCATATGTGGTGCTTTCTCCATAAGTTCGGTCCATCCGCCAACCTTATAAAGACCGATGAAGAGCATTATTGAGGTTCCGGCGATCATTATTATTACCTGGATTGTATCGGTATAAGCCACAGCGGTAAATCCGCCAATCATTGTGAAAATGGCCACTATCAAACCCATATAGAAAATTGTAGCCATAATATTCCAGCCGAGAATAGTGTTCAAAACAAGAGCACCGGCAAAAAGAGTGAAAGCAAGTTTCGTCATTATACTGATTATCAGCATCAATCCTGAAAAGAATGTACGTGCAGCGCGATTATATCTCAATTCAAGAAATTCAGGGATTGTGTAGATATTGTTCTTCATGTAGTAAGGGAACAGAATTGCGCAGCCAAACCCGAGAGTTATGGCAGTGGTCAACTCTACTGAACCCGCAGAAAGGCCATAACGGTATGAATCGCCCGATAATCCCACAAGGTGTTCAGCTCCTATGTTTGTGGCAAAGAGAGAAGCGCCAACTATAGGCCACTTGATTGACCGTCCGCCAAGAAAGAAATTTGAGCTGCTCTTTCCGGCCTTCTTCCTGTAAGCCATATAGATGCCATAAGAGAGACTGCCGATCATCACAAATGACAATACAATCCAGTCGGTTAGTGTAAGCGAAAGTGTCATCTGCCAAGGATCTTATTCATCCTTTTAATACTCTGGATCATTGATCGCACCGTGTGGTAATTGATCTTCCACGAATGTCCCATGTGTGTCCAAATCGGTTCACCTCTGCGGGACAACAATGGGAACCATTCGCCGATACCTTTATTTATCATCTTATCAAACACAAAACGATGAACATTTTTGTAAGCTTCCCAGTATTTTTCATTTTCAAACATAAGTACTGCATCCAGAAGTCCGATTAGCACTTCGGCCTGCTGCCAGAATTCTTTCTCACGGTCACAAACTCCCCCTGAGTGCGGCCCTTCAACAAAAACACCTCCCAATTCGGTATCAATCCCGTTGTTTACCGTGTGATCAAAAATCTTTTCAAACAGGTCCCTGTAAATATCAGCATCAATATTCAATATCTCGAGAGCATGCCGTAAAAGCCAGGCAAATTCAGCATTATGACCATAACAGGTGTTATCTGTAACATTTGCTTTCTGACCTTCTCCGGAAAATCTGTCCCACCCCCAGATAATGTCAAATTTAATCTGGGGCGCAATAGTCCAGTCTTTAAAGAACTGCGGTATACCGGTTTTATAAACAGGGTGAATAATGCGGTAAATTAAAATATCAATAATCTCCAGTAATTTACGGTGATGGACCTCCTGACCTGTCAGTTCAAAGAGTGTCGTAAATGCTTCCATCAGGTGCATGTGGACATCGAGTGTTTTACGGTCGCCTCCCTGACTTCCGGGACCACACAATTTCCAGTTGCGATGAAACATTTCCCAATAACCTCCGTACATTGTATCGACGCAATATTTTTGAAGAAGGTCGAACACTTTACAGGCATACTCCAGGCCACGGGAGTCACCTGTTGCCAGCGAATATTCGCTTAAAGCATATACAGCAAAGCTGTGGCCATAGATAATTTTCTTATCAATCTTCACTTTTCCCTTTCTGTCCATCATCCAGAAAAAACCCCCATGCTTACTGTCCCACATTTTATCGATAAGGAAATCAACTCCATGTTTTGCCAGAGTCGCATATTTCCCTTCTCCGTAACCTGCACGGTGAGCAGAAGCTATAGTATAGATACAGCGGGTTTGAGCCACCAATGATTTTTCATTCTCTCCCGTATCTTTACCATGCATGTCAAAATGTGTGATAAAACCTCCATCCTTCTTATCTTCCATTCGTGTTGTCCAGAATGGGAGCAACTCATTAATAAGATGATTTTCAGCTTCTCTCAGATAGAGAGTGATTTCTTCTTTATTCATGTGTATTTATAATAGGATTATCATTTGTGTTAATTAAGTTAACATAATAATTCCCATTCGCTTCTGCTGATAACCGTTCCATAAGAGAAGTAACACCTGCATATCTCCATGCTTTTAAAAGCAGCCGGATATAAATGAAGAGTTGTGAAACTATTAACAGTAGAAACACTCCACCTCCTGTAACAGGTCTCCAGGATGGAATTGCAGAAAAAGCAATAGATAAAAAAAGTCCCTGAATTAAGAGCATAATCAGCATAAGTGGATATGATGACCAGAATTTTCTAAAGGTTTGTCTTATACCAAAACCGAGAGCTTTAAAACAGGATAGTTTTTCATTGTTCACCTGCCATGCTCTTGCAAAATCTGCAACCAAAAGAAATAACGGCATAAGAATAAGAAATAGAATTGATCCCGCAATAAGAATCAGGAAAATAGTTTTTTCAGAAACTTCTCTTGACAGACCAAGGAATACCAGGGGAATTAATATAAGTAATCCCGATATAAAATTGATAATGATCCTGACTGCAACAGTAATAACGAGAAAAGACCAGAAGTTTTTTGCTGATGTCCTGAAGAATTCAGATGAAGAGAATTTAACAGTCTCCTTTTTCAGGCTGTTGAATAATCCACCTGCAAGAAAAATATGCATCAGAAATCCCATAAGCATCAGGAACATGAAGCCTGATGTTATGAATGACATAATGCTTTTCAGTGCCGGACCAAGATCCGAAAATACTTCAATATTAAAACCCTCAGCAAGCTTCCCGGTTATCATGCTGCTTCCAAAAGATGATTTCAAAGCTCCCCTCAGAGGGATTGCAAGTATGGCAACCAGGATAAGCGAAAAAAACCATATTATCAACACACCTTTCCATGATCTTAAAGAGCGGTAGAAACCTGTTCGTATCGGGGCAAAAATTTTCATAATAAATTATTACAGCGAAATAATGCTAATATATAGTTGAAGAAAGGCAATGAACTTGTTGATTAACCGGCGAAGTGGGACATGGTCAGGGCTTATGGTCATAGAATTGTTAATATAATTTACGTCCATTCTGATTTTGAATTGGGGATCAATCTTCACCCATTGGATTTTTCTATACCCTGTATATGTAAAGTCTTTAAACCTGTCTCTGCCATCCCACGATTCGGTCACTTCATCCCCATTGTCAAAATGAATAAGGACATCTACGGGAAGCATCACTTCACCGATTCGTTCAATCTGGGCAATTGCAGTATAAAGGGAATCGGAGTCATACAGTTCATTATGTGTGAGTGGTTCTTCTGTTCCAGTTCTCCCCTCAGGCTTCTGATGTTTCCTGTTAATGATCCCTGCAACCCTGTAATCACAGATACCTGTTCCAAACAATGTCTGATCAAAAAACCAGTTCATGTCCTGACCGAACTTATTACCGTGGTTCAGCAGGACAACCTCATTTACAATATCTATAAAGTCCTGTCCTGAAGGATGTTTAAAGGCCCATTTTCTGTAATATTCTCTGAAAATATCATTTATGGTTTCTTCTCCGACTATCCCCATAAGAGTATGAAGGCATGTTGCCGACTTATTGTACGACATCATATTGTAAGTGCCATGCGGGTAATTCCATGAGTATTCTGCATTGCTTACAACCTGCCTGCCTGGTGATGTCACATATGACAACCTGGAAAAGGTTCTGTCGGAAATTTTAAGCAGAGGGTGATTTATTCTTCCTGAACTGCTCCCGTAATAATGGTCCATTATCCTCTCCTGCCAGAATGAATTAACACCTTCATCGAGCCATGGTTCTTCAAACTCATTGCTGGCAAGAATTCCCATGAAATAGGCATGGCCGAATTCATGAACAGTGACCAGTTCGGGATTATGAAAGAAAGATGGTATGAAAAATGATGATGCTGAGGTAAAAAGTGTTGTGTACTCCATTCCTCCTGCCCCGCCTCCTTTTGGAGGGGGATCAACGAATGTCAGATGCGGCCAGGGATATGGTCCTACATTCTTATCGAAATATTCCAGTGCATTCTTTACGGCCGTGAATTGCCTGTTAACCTGTTTAATCCTCTCTTTTGGCAACAATAAGGTAATATTAACATGATTCCACTTGTCACTATAAACAGCATAATCCGGCCAGGCTGTCCAGGCAAAATCGACTATGTCTTCAGCTCTGAAATTCAAAGTTTTCAGACCATCTTCTGTCTCCGTTTCGGACATCAGAACCCCGCCTGATCCTACAACAAAATTCTGAGGCAGAGTGATATTTACCTCATAAACACTGTGGTATGAGTAGAATTCCGAATTGGCATGAAACTGGTGGCAGTTCCAGCTTCCATCCGTAGAATAACGCATGCCTGCCGGTTCATAAACACCAAATTTGGGAAACCATTGTGCCACAAAATAAAAGTCATCGCTATAGCCTGTTCTCCTTATTGTTGAAGGCAGCCTGGTTTCAAAATCTATTTTGATATGAACCGTATCACCAGGTCTGACAGTTTTGGGGAGCATGACTTTCAGAACTGTTTTATCATAAGGGTTTCCATCGTCGGGGCTGATGTATTTCATTCCCGGAGTAAGGTCATTTCCCTTATTGTCTGAAAAAGTTAAAATATCAATCCAGCCAATGTCTGAATCCTTATTTCCCGGAGAGCCTCCGGAACCTTTAAAAAAGGTGCTCCTGTTACTTCTGAAAGCATTCATATAAAGATGCATATGAATGTCCGGGACTAAATCGGAAGATTTATTCACCCAGAATGCCTCCATTCTACCTGTTACAACCTTGGTTAAAGGATTAAGACCGGCATCAATTTTATACCCTGTAATGCGTTCACTTAGAGGATGTTTATTAA
>DCVC01000059.1:2386-7440 GCA_002328625.1 Bacteroidales bacterium UBA2198 | reverse complement strand
ATTTTCAATCTTTGTTATAATTGATTCAGAAAGACGTCCGGGAATGGTGTCACCACTGGAATATGTACCGGGTCCCTCCCCGTAGACAAACCGTATTTTCATCCCTGCAATGAGGGATGCTGTAGTTATTTCAGCAACAGTGTTTTCCGGTAATTTGAAATCCTTACTTACCGTCAATACTACCAACAGCTTGCCTGAAACAGCATCAAGAAACCTGATAGATTGAACAACACCTACTTTGTATCCGTTCACCTCTACAGGACTCGATTCTGCAAGACCGCCAACCTTGTCATATACAACATAATACTTTGCCGTACTGCTGAAATAATCTTTCCCCTTAAGAAAATTGTATAACCATATAAACACTATTATTGTTATCAGGGCTACTGCTCCAACCTTGACTTCATATGAAATCTTTTTCATCCGTTACTGGGTTTTGTTCTTTTTCATTTCCAATGCTTCCTGCAAAGGTAATATTTTGTTATCTCTGACAGCAATAACAAATGCATCGGGAAAGATGGTTTCGATTCTTTTTCTGTAACTAACAGCTTCGTAGTAATCATAGAAGTTACCTGTAGCATATTTAAACCGATCCTGAATTGCCAGTTCCACAACCTCCTTTATTCCCTTGAAATTTTCAGGTTTAAGCTCTTTCTTTGTAACAGACGCAGCTATCTGAATCATAAAGGATACCTGGTCCGTTTCAACTTTCGGGATGACAGAATTATCTTGTTTGATCTCAGGTAAAGATTCTCTTTTTGCTGTTACGGCGTTCTTCTTTTCAATATCATTAATATAATCGCGGCATGCCCTGAAAATAGCGGATGAAATATACTCCTGACCCTCTTTTGAGACAAGATATTTTTCCTCCTCCGCGTTTGTCAGGAATCCTGTTTCTATAAGAACACTTGGCATGGTAGTCATGTATAGAACCCAGAATCCTGCCTGTTTAACACCAAGATCAATCCTTCCTGCACGGTTCTTAAACTGGCTCTGTACATTGGAAGCCAGCAACGTGCTTTGTTCCTGGAAAGTATATTGCATCAAAGTGAATATTATATAAGACTCCGTGGATGTTGGATCAAATCCTTCATATTTTGTTGAAAAATCATCTTCAAGAAGCATAACTTCGTTTTCTTTCATCGCTACCTCAAGGTTCTGGTCATCCTTGGCTGTTCCCATGATCCATGTTTCTGTCCCTTTTATGTTCTTTTTGGCTATGGCGTTTGTGTGAATTGAAATGAATAGATCGGCTTTGTTTTTATTTGCGAAATCAGCTCTTTCTTTTAACCCGACGAAAATATCACTCTTCCTGGTATAGAGGACTTTAATGTTTTTCATGTTTTTCTCAAGATATTCTCCCGTCTTAAGAGCTATGGCCAGATTAATGTCTTTTTCCTTGCTCATCGATCCCAGTGCACCGGGATCTTTGCCTCCATGTCCGGGATCAATCACTATTATCCATTTTTTCTCCTGCAAATCTATTCCTGCAAAGCCTGAAATGACAATAAATGTAGTCAGGAGCATAAAGACCATTTTGAAAGTGTATATATTATTGGCATAGTGTTTGCCGTTTTTAATTCCAGTGTCCATGTTCAGTTCCTGTTTTTTTAATTAGTTTTGTCAACAACATCCCGAAGTCACTCAAAAACTTTACAAAAATAGCATTTAAGTTGTATTATTTTACAGAAAAGCGGTTAGTTGTAGTGTTCCTCGTGATGGTCCTTTTTCTTCCATCGTTCTCTCAGGAAAACAAACCTGAATCTGATACGGCAATTGTTTTTCAAGATACACTTATGTTTGTAACGGCAAGCCGCGATCAGCTTAAGATTTCTAAAAATGCCATTGATAAACAGGTGACCTATACTGCTGCCGGCTATAAAAAAAATGATATGATAAACAGGCTGGCCATTCTAAGAGAGAATGCGGTAGTCACCTATGGTAATGTTGAGATAAAAGCTGACTCCATTGTCTTTAATATGGAGTCAAATACTGTTTATGCGACGGGAATTAAAGACTCTACAGGACAGCTTACAGGAATACCAGTATTTAAAGACGGATCGCAGGAGTATGAAGTAAAAGAACTCACCTATAATTTCAGGACTAAAAAAGCTATTGCTTATGGTCTGGTTACAAAGCAGGAAGAGGGATTGCTGCGCAGCCAGGTTACAAAGCTGCTTGATGATGGTACTTCCAACATTGCAAAAAGCACCTACTCAACCTGCGATGCCGAACATCCTCATTTTTATATTAATCTTCCCCGAGCAAAGATATACCCCGGTAAAAAGATTATTTCGGGACCGGGGAACCTTGTCCTTGAAGGAATTCCGTTACCCGTAGCAGTACCATTCGGGTTTTTCCCCATTCAGACAAAAAGAGCCGCATCTGGAATACTTGTACCCAGGATTGGCCAGGAACAGCAAAGAGGTTATAACCTTACCGAAGGAGGCTATTATTTTGCCATTAATGACTATTTTGACCTTGCTCTAAAGGGGAATATATATACAAATGGCACCTGGATGCTTACTGCTACTTCCAATTACAATAAGATGTATAAGTACAGCGGTAATCTTTCTTTCAGTTATGCAAACAATATATCAGGACATAAAGGATTACCGGATTTTAACAAAACAACCAACTACAGGTTAGGCTGGACATATGCCCAGAATGCCAAGGCCAGACCCGGGTCCAGATTTTCTGCCAGTGTTAACATGAGTTCAAGTGGATTCGACCGGTCGAACAGCTATGTGGTCGCTGAACATGTAACGACTCAGCGCCAGTCAAGTGTAAGCTATTCCAAAAGCTGGGAGGGCACCCCATTTAACCTGTCGGCCAGCATGAACCACAGCCAGAATGTGAGAAACAAAACAGTAAGTATGAATCTGCCAAAGATGAACTTCAATGCCAACAGGATTTATCCTTTGAAAGGTAGAGCCAGTGTGGGTGCAAAAAAATGGTACCAGGAACTGCAGTTTCAGTATTCAGCATCACTTGATAACCAGATAAATACTTTTGACAGTCTGTTGTTTAAAAAAGATGTCTTACAGAAAATGAGAAGCGGGTTTAAACATGAGGCTCCTCTCAGTCTTCAAATCCGCCTCTTCAGGAACTTTTCAATTTCACCACAGATAGCATATTCTGGCGTTTTATATACTCAGAAAATAGAAAAAATCTGGGCTCCGGGTCACTTTAATCCTGAACAGAATAAAGTTGTCCCGACTGTGCTTATTGATACGGCAAGGGGATTTTTCTACGGACAGGCTATAACTCCTTCACTGAATGCAGGCTATAATCCTCAGATCTTCGGAATGTTCATCTTTAAACCTGATTCAAGAATACAGGCTATCCGTCATGTTATGAAGCCTTCAGTGAGCTTCAGTTATCTGCCGTCTTTAAAGGGATTAAGTTCAGACATGTACAGACAGGTTCAGATTGATACATTGGGAAGAACTGTTGAGTATTCGGTATTTGAAGGCAATATTTTTGGAACGCCCTCATTATCACGGCGAAGTGGTACGGTCTCTTTCAGTCTTGTTAATATAATTGAAGCAAAAGTTTTTGCCAAAAATGATACTACAGGTAAACCTAAGAAAGTCAGAATTATAGATAATCTGGGAATTACAACCTCATATAATATCTTCGCTGATTCGATAAAATGGTCCCCTGTTATTATGACAATGAGGACAACCATTCTGAACAATTTTAATATATCGGCAAACAGTAACTTCTCACTGTATGGTGTTGATAGTTATGGCAGACAGATTGCTACATTTGCATATGCACAGAATAAAAAGCTGATGAGATTGAATAATTTTTCAGTCAGTTTGGATTTCAATGTAGGAGAACTATTTAGAGGAAAGAAAGATAGATCAGGAACTCAAGGTGCTCAGGGAAGTGGTCAGTTATCGTCTGTTCCGGGCCGGGAATCAGGACCAGGAGACCAGGGCCTCGGGTCATCGATGACAGATGAGTATGGATATCCTGTTTTCAATGTCCCCTGGTCGCTTGCTGTCAGCTATAACCTTAACTATATAAAAACTATCAGCAAACCTGTTATTAATCAGACACTCTCTTTTAACGGGAATGTTTCACTGACAAAGAAGATGACAATAACCTATACCAGTGGTTATGATTTCAGAATGAAAGAGATCACAATGACACAGATTGGCATTTCACGTGATCTGCATTGCTGGGATATGAGCTTTAACTGGGTGCCGAATGGCTCAATGAAGATGTGGAACTTTACTATAAGAGTCAAAGCAGCAATTCTAAAGGACCTGAAGTATGAACGCCGCAAAGATTTTCATGATGAGTACTATTAATAAACCAGAAAAAAGAGTCTGCTTTCGATCTGTGAAGTTTACCATCGAAACTATTCTTTACTCAGCAATTATTTCAAAGCCAACCTCCACTTTGACTTCCCTGTGAAGCTTTATTAGTGCTTTATAATTTCCTATTTCCTTGATCTGATCCTCAGGAAGAGTGATATTCTTGCGATCAATTTCAAATCCTTTCTCTTTAAGAGCCTCTGCTATCTGAATTGTATTAACTGAGCCGAAGATCTTACCCGAAGAACTTGTCTTTGCTCCAACCACAAGGTTTATGTCAGCCAGCTTTGCAGCAATCTCCTGCGCAGCAATCTTTATTTGTTCTTCTTTGTGAGCCCTCTGTTTCAGATTTTCGGAATGCATTTTCTTGGCTGAGGGTGTTGCAGCAATAGCAAAACCCCTGGGGATCAGAAAATTTCTTCCATATCCTTCTTTGACATTGACGATATCGTCTTTCAGACCAAGCTTGCTGACATCCTGTAATAATATAATTTCCATATTGATACCTCCTTATTTTAAGAGATCGGTAACGTAAGGAAGAAGAGCTATATGCCTGGCTCTCTTAATAGCCTTGGCCACCTTCCTCTGATACTTAAGTGAAGTCCCTGTTATTCTTCTTGGCAATATTTTACCCTGGTCATTGAGAAACTTCTTTAGAAATTCAGGGTCCTTGTAGTCGATATAACGGATCCTGTTTTTCTTAAACCGGCAGTATTTCTTCTTTTT